>CALFSV010000332.1 GCA_937916485.1 uncultured Paracoccaceae bacterium
TTTCACAAGTTGATCCACCTTAACTACTGGTCCGAAATCCTGCGACCACCTCTATCGACCAAAACAGAACTGATCGGCAGCGCCAGTGTTACTCGAGCGTTTAGAGCGCGGTAGGACGTTAGATCGGATTGGCTACCTATGCCGGATCGGTTCAAATTACTGCAATCAGTTCTTTCGCGCGCTCACGCAGGGCGAACTTCTGGATCTTACCGGTTGAGGTTCTTGGAATGGTCGTTACCACAAACTTTCCCGGAACTTTGTAGGCGGCGAGCTTATCACGGCACCAGTTGCGCAGCGCGTCTGTATCAATCTCGAGGCCCGGCGTCGTTTCGACAAATGCGCAGGGTGTTTCGCCCCATTTTTCGTGGGGCATCGCGACAACTGCCGCGATTTCGATGCCGGGGTAACCATAAAGCACCTCTTCCACTTCGATGGAGGAAATGTTCTCGCCGCCTGAAATGATGATGTCCTTGGAACGGTCCTTGAGTTGAATATAGCCGTCGGGATGGATCACTCCGAGATCGCCTGAATGGAACCAGCCGGCCTGAAAGGCCTTTTGCGTGGCCACAGGGTTGCGGAAATAGCCTTTCATTACGACGTTGCCGCGAAACATGACCTCGCCCATCGTCTCACCGTCACGCGGGACGGGCTGCATTGTTTCGGGGTCAAGCACATCGAGCCCTTCTAGCGGCAGGTAGCGCACGCCCTGACGCGATTTAAGGCGCGCTTGTTCATCACTGGGCAAGGATGACCAGCCTTCATGCCAGTCGTTCACAACCGCAGGACCGTAGGTTTCGGTGAGCCCATAAAGATGGGTGACGTCAAAGCCAGCCGTTTTCATATCAGCCAGCAGCTTTTCCGGCGGCGGAGCCGCGGCGGTGAAGAATTGCACCGTTTGATCCAGCGCGCGTTGCTGATCCTGTGGCGCAGAAATCATGAGAGACATCACGATAGGCGCGCCGCACAGATGCGTCACCTGTTCATCGGCGAGTGCGTTCCAGATCGGCTCGGCGCGGACCTGGCGCAGGCAAACATGCGTGCCGATGATGGCCGAGAGCGTCCACGGAAAGCACCAGCCGTTGCAGTGGAACATCGGCAGCGTCCACAGATAGACGGCGTGTTTGCGCATTGATGTGGTGAGCGCATTGCCTTGGGCCAAAAGATAGGCCCCACGGTGGTGCGAGACGACGCCCTTGGGATCACCGGTTGTGCCGGACGTGTAGTTGATCGAAATCGCGTCCCATTCGTCCTCGGGCATCAACCAAGTAAACGCGGGATCGCCATCAGCGAGAAAGCTTTCGTAATCGGCCCCATCGAAAGCCATGCGCGCGCCGTCATATTCCGGGTCGTCGACCTGAATGATCAGCGGGTTGACTTTGGCCAAGGCCAGCGCCTCTTGCATGAGCGGCATGAACTCGGAGTCCACGATGACAATCTTGGACATCGCGTGATCGAGTTGGAAAGCGATGATCGCCGCATCGAGCCGCGTGTTGATCGAATGCAGAACCCCGCCGCACATGGGAACCCCATAGTGGCATTCCAGCATGGCGGGCGTATTGGGCAGCATAGCCGAGACAGTGTCGCCCCGCCCGATCCCTCGTTGCGCAAGCACTGAGCCAAGTTGCCTTGAGCGCGCATAGAACTCTGCATAACTGCGGCGCAGCGCGCCATGAACGATCGCGGTATGATCGGGAAAAACAGTGGCCGCGCGTTCCAGAAACGTGAGTGGCGTCAGAGGCTGGTAATTTGCCGGGTTGCGATCCAGATCGGTGTTGTAGGGGTTTGCAGGTGTCACCTCAGGCATCCTGCCACTGGGGGGCGCGCTTTTCGATGAATGCGCCGATCCCTTCCTGCGCATCATGTGCCAGCATATTCTCTACCATGACCGCAGAGGCGTAGTCATAGGCCTGTGCCAGCGGCATGTCGCGTTGCGCGTAAAAGGCGCGTTTGCCAGTCGCCAGCGTCATGCTGGATTTCGAGGCAATCTTGCCGGCCATTTCCATTGTGGCGTCTCGTAACCCTTCTGCGGTGGCAACACGGTTGATCAACCCAATCTCTTCGGCGCGGTCGGCGGGGGTCATATCGCCTGTCAAAAGCATTTCCATCGCGTGTTTGTTCGTGACGTTGCGCGAAAGGGCAACCATGGGTGTCGAACAAAAAAGGCCAATATGAACCCCTGGTGTGCTGAACTGCGCAGTGTCGGCCGCGATGGCCAGATCACAGCTTGCCACCAGTTGGCACCCCGCTGCCGTGGCGATACCTGTGACTTCAGCGATCACGGGCTTAGGACAGTTGACGATGCCTTGCATCACGCCCGAACACATGGACATGACAGATGCGAAATACGCCTCGCCACCGTCGGATGCGGCGCGTCCCGCTGTCATCTCTTTCAGATCGTGCCCCGCGCAAAACGCTGGACCGTTTGCGGCCAGAATGATCACGCGGACTGACGGATCATCGCCTGCCTCTTCAAAGGCCGTACCTAGTGTGGCCAGCATCGCTTCTGAGAGTGCGTTGCGCCGTTTCACATCATTGAGCGTCAGACGCAGTATGCCGTCGTCGCTCAGGTCTTTCAGCAGAATATCGTTGGACAGCATGGAGCACCTCCTGATCAGGCTTAACGGATGTTGATCTCAACACTGTCCGCAAGGGTGTTGGCGATAAAGCAATAGCGGTGTGCGCGATCCTGCATCTCGACCATTTGCGCATCTGTGACGGCAAAGCCCGTGTCGAAACGCACTACAGGATGCAGATCAATCCGCGTGACCGACATCTGTCCTTTGGGGTTTTTGCCAAGATGCGCCTCGGCATAGTCGTGATAGCTTGCCACTGGCCAACCCGCCTTGGCCGCAAGTGCCAGAAAGGTCATCATGTGGCAGCTGGACAGCGCTGAGGCGAGCGCCTGCTCGGGGTTCGTATTTGCCGGATCGCCGCCCCAATCGGGAGCGGAATCCACCGCAATGTCATACAACCTGTTCATCTGCACTGTATGTGCGTTTGAATAGGTGCCTGTTGCAAATACGGGTTCGGCGCGCTGCCAATGCAGCTCGATGGAAAGATCGGACATAGTGCAAGTCTCTTATTTAGAAGGGGATTCCCGCGACGCATGCACCCATCGGGGACACGCGTCGCGCTTGATGCAAGGAGCCTTAGGCTGCCGCAATCTGCTTTCTGGGGTCGTAGAATGGGCGCTCGACCAAAGTTGCCTTTGTCGGGCCAGACTTTGTCACGACCTCTACCTCGGCCCCAAGCACCGCCGCATCCGCGGCAACCATCGCCAGCGCAATGTTCGCCTCAAGGCGCGGTGAATAAACCGCAGAGGTTACTTTGCCGATCTCTTCGCCACCTTGGTTGATCGTCCAGAAGGTCGTGTTCGGACCGGTCAGCGGATCACAGTCAATCACCAGACCCACTTGCTTGCGCTTTGGCCCTTCTTCCTTAATGCGGCGCAGCGCGGCCTTGCCAATAAAGTCCGCCTCCATGTCCAAATTCACCAAGCGGTCGAAGCCAAGTTCATAGGGATTTGTATGGATATCCGCGTCAGCATGATAAGAGAGCATGCCGCCTTCGATCCGCCGGATTGAAGAGGTGTGACCGGGTTTGAGACCGTGTTCCATGCCTGCTGCCGTGATCCGCTCCCAAAGCAGATCACCTTTTGAGCCATCGCGCAGATAAAGCTCATAGCCCAACTCGCTGGACCAGCCTGTGCGCGACACGATGAGTGGAATGCCATCCAGATCGACTTCACGAAGCCAGTAGTATTTCAGGTCCATGATGCTTTCGCCGAAAAGTTCCTGCATGATCAAGCCGGACTTTGGACCCTGAAGCTGGAGCGGCGACACGTCAGGCTCACCAATCTGCACGTCCATACCCGAATGCACTGCCACGCCCTGCGCCCAGAGCAGAATGTCGCTGTCGGCCAGTGAAATCCAGAAATGGTTTTCGGCCAAGCGCAGCAGGATCGGA
>CALFSV010000333.1 GCA_937916485.1 uncultured Paracoccaceae bacterium
TGGCAACATCGGTTATGGCCTCAAGATGCAGAAGCTGCCCAAAGCCGAAGTCACCCGCAGGGTGGATGAGGTGATCGCCCCTGTGCCACCTCGACTCCTATGCGGCGCGCCCGATCAGCGCCTTATCGGGGGGGGGCAAAAGCAACGCGTTGCCCTGGCCCGCGCCGTGGCACCGCGGCCCCGGCTTTTGCTGCTGGATGAACCGCTTTCCGCATTGGACGCAGCCCTGCGGGCGCAGTTGCGCGATGAACTGGCGCAACTCTTGCGCAGCTTTGGCATCACGGCGATCTTTGTCACCCATGATCAGGACGAGGCCATGGCCATCGCGGACCGGGTTGCGGTCATGTCGCAAGGCCAGGTGGTCCAGATCGGCACACCCAAGGCGCTCTATCGCGGGCCAAAAACCGTCGACAGGGACAGGCCAAGGTCAGTGGCCATCAGCGGCAGCAGCACCGCATAGGCATACATCAATGTGCCGTAGCCGACGATCTGCGTTACACCAAGGCCAATGGCAGGGGCGTAGCGGCTGCGGATCACCCCGCCGCCTGCGCACGATAGGCACAGCGCCCCGCCACCCATGTGCCGCGAATGGCGGGCGTCTGCGCGTCTGGCCAATCGACCAGCACCAGATCCGCGCGCTTGCCCACTGCGATCTCGCCCCGGTCTGACAGTTGCATCGCCTTCGCCGGTCCGGTCGAGACCAAGGACCAAAGCGTCGAGCGATCCGCACGTTTTTCTGCGTCCAGCCGCGCGACGGCGGCCAGCATCGCGGGGTAATAGTAATCCGAGGCCAGTACATCGCAATACCCGGCCTCGACCATATCCCCCGCCGCGAGAGAGCCGATGTGACTGCCGCCCCGCACCGCATTGGGCGCGCCAAAGATGATCAGATCGCCTGCCGCACGCGCGTCGTGGATGGGGGGCAGGGTCATGGGAAATTCCGCCGTGCTTGCGCCGATGTCACGGTAGAACTGCCGGGTGACGGCCTGCGTGTCGTCATGGCTTAGCATCGGGATGCCCTTGGCGCGCGCCTTGGCCGCAACGTCTTGGATCACGGTCACCACCTCGGGGCGGCGTGCCCAGACATCCGCGTTCAGCCTCATATAGCTGTCCAGATCCAGACCGGCACGCTCAGCATGTCTTGTGTGGCGCTTGGGGGCGAGCCTTGGGTCGTCCGGATCCACAAGAGCGAACGCGGGGTCATGTTCGAACAGCCGCTCTTGAATCGGCGTGTCAAAGCTGCGCATGGACATGGACAAATGATCGTTGAAGGCCAGCGAGGGCGGCAAAGGCGCGTCCATCGCCCAGTCAAGCGTGTCCAGCGCCTCAAACGCAAAGGTTTCCCACCGCAGTTGCACGCGGTTTTCCACGGTCAGGCGCGGGGCCAGATCGCGGATCGCCTGCATCATTTCGCGCCCGCGCGCGACACTGCGCAGCCCCGGTTCGTAGCTGAGCGTGATCGAATGATAGGTGGTCGCGATGCCATTGGCGGCCAGTTGGCGGTCAGTTTCCAGCACGGCCGTTTCCATCGGGAAAAACACGCCGGGGCGGGGCATGACCTGTCGTTCAAACGCATCGCCATGCACATCGATCAGGGCCGGGGCAAGGATCAGCCCGCGCGCGTCAATGACCTCGCCCACGGCAGGGCCTCCGATGGCGACAATCACCCCGTCTGACACGGTAACCGAGGTTTCGATACGTTCGCCGGGCAAATAGACCAGCGCGCCGTCAAAGGTGAATTCTGTCATCTCAGAGCCGTTCCAAAATCAGGTGCCAGTGGTATCAGGTGCCAGTGGTAAGAGCCGGGTTTATCATGGGTGCGATTGTCTCGCCATTGCACGTTGAGACCTGCAAAGCGCGTCAAAAGGCCCGCCGCAGAGCAATAGTCGTGCGGATGGGCCTTGTCACCGTCGCCGCCATCCTCAAACACCCAAGTGTTGCGCGAAATCTCGCGCCCCGATGTGCGTTCTGGGGGACAGTCCGGCATGTCGGCCAATTCATAGGCGCTGTCCTCGATCGAGACGAGATCCATGCCGATCAGGGGCGTGGCATCGGTCAGCTTGTTGATGTCCACATATTCAGCCGGCCCGGCGATCACGAAATCAACGGTTTTGCCGCGCAATGCTGTGGCGGCGGTGCCGAGCCCCAGAAGGAAGGAATTGAAGGTCAAGTCAGGCTCCGTAGGAAAAATTCATACGGATGACGTCTTGTGCCGGACAAGATTCAGATCTGTGACGCAGGTGTTATCGTTTTATGACAGACGAGGGGCTGCATCGACCCCTCGGCCAAGGCACGGAAATCTGGCAAAGGGACGAATACCTTGCGCCTGCGCACCGGGGATCCGACAAGCGGACGGGCGGTTTGGTTCAGGCTTTCCCGTTCGGGGGGGCTTTGGCGTCGCCCGATACCGCCGCACCCATCAGCGCTTGTTGTCCGAGCGTGGTGATCTTGGCGATGTGGCTTTGATAGTCCGCCGCCGCCCCGGCGTAGAAATTGGTGCAGGCTTCCGTCATGTCACTTGGATTGGTGCACGTCCGCAGCCGCTGAACCAGCTCTGCGTCCTGCCTGAAGCGGTCAGAGAGGAAGGTCATCCAGTGCTGTTGCAGTTCCAGCCAACCCGCAGCGGGATTGCTGCCAGACGCCGAAGCTTCGCCCATTTTTGCCGTGAACGCCTGCATCATTGCAGCAGGATCAAAGCCAAAGAACGGAGGGGCGGTGGCGGAG
>CALFSV010000334.1 GCA_937916485.1 uncultured Paracoccaceae bacterium
CCTTGCGCGTTTCGCCACGTTTGAAGGCCTCAACCCGTTCGGCCTGTTCAGCACGTAGGCCTTTGTAGTCGACGGCCAATAACGCTTTGTCCCACGCGGTTTGATAGTCGCCGGAGTCGTATTCCCAACCAAGGGCAGCCGTATATGGAAACTGCTCTTTCTTGATGAAGTTGATCGAGCGCAGCTCTGCGGGGTCCATGTTGAGTTCAATCGCGAGGACTTCGATCATGCGCTCAATGAAATACACAGCCTCAGTGACACGGAATGAACAGCGGTATGAAACGCCGCCCGGGGCCTTGTTGGTGTAGACACCGTCAACGCCAAGATAGGCGACGGGAATGTCATAGGATCCCGTACAGATGTTCATGAAACCCGCTGGGAACTTGGTCGGGTCGGCACAAGCATCAAACGCGCCGTGATCGGCTGTGACGTGGCAATGCAGCCCAGTGATCTTGCCCTCTTTGGTGGCGCTGATCTTGCCCTTCATCCAATAATCGCGGGCGAAGGCAGTGGACATCAGGTTTTCCATCCGGTCCTCGACCCATTTTACAGGAACGCCTGTGACGATAGATGCTACGATTGAGCAGACATAGCCGGGATAAACGCCAACTTTGTTGCCAAAACCACCACCAATATCGGGGGAAACGACACGGATATTATGCTCTTCAATACCTGACAGCAGTGATGCAACCGTGCGCACCACATGCGGGGCTTGGAAAGTGCCCCAAAGGGTCAGTTTGCCGTTCACTTTGTCCATCGACGCAACAGAACCGCAGGTCTCAAGCGGGCAAGGGTGGGTGCGGTGATAGTACATTTCTTCAGTGGCAACAACATCGGCGTTGTCGATCACTTGATTGGTGGCTTCTTCCTCGCCGGCTTCCCACGTGAAGATGTGATTGGGGTGCTTGCGTGGGCCGTGCGCACCGTTGGGGATTGATCCGTCTTCGGCCACTAAATCCTCACGAAGGACAACATCCGATTGCAGGGATTTAAATGGATCGACGATGACTTCGAGTTCTTCGTAATCCACCTCGACCAATTCAACCGCGTCGGCTGCGATGTAACGGTCGTTGGCCACGACAAAGGCGACCTCTTGGCCTTGGAACAAGACCTTACCGTCGGCTAACACCATCTGTTTGTCGCCAGCCAGCGTGGGCATCCAGTGCAGGTTCAACGGTTCAAGGTCTTTGGCCGTCAGAACCGCGACAACACCAGGCAGCGCCATTGCAGCTTCGATGTTAATCGACTTGACCCGCGCGTGGGCGTAGGGCGAGCGCACAAAATCGCCGTGCAACATGCCGGGTAGTTTGATGTCATCGACGTAGTTGCCCTTGCCTTGGGTGAAACGTGCATCTTCGACCCGCTTGCGCGAGCAACCCATGCCCTTAAGGCCAGCTACCCGTTCTTCGCGTGTGATTTCGTCCTTCATTGCGCCGCCTCCTTGGCTGCATTCATCTCAGACGCTGCTGAAAGAATTGATTTCACGATGTTCTGGTAGCCCGTGCAGCGACAAATGTTGCCGGCAATACCGAAGCGGACGTCTGCTTCGGTCGGGTTTGGATTTTCTTCCAGCAGCTTAGCTGCACGCGTGATCATGCCCGGTGTACAATAACCGCACTGAAGGCCGTGGTGTTCTTTGAAGTTTTCTTGCAGGACGTGCAGCGCGTCTGGGTTGCCCAGCCCTTCGATGGTAGTGACATGAGCGCCGTTGGCTTGTGCCACAAAAACGGTGCAGGATTTCACAGACTTGCCGTTCATCGTGACCGTGCAGGCCCCACAATGGGACGTTTCACAGCCGACGTGTGGACCAGTGATGTTGAGCTTTTCCCGCAACGCGTAGATAAGCAGTTCGCGCGGTTCAGCGAGGAATTCGTGATCTTCGCCGTTGACGTTGAGATTGACGTGCATCTTGTTTGACATGTTTATTTCTCCTCTATGCCCGTGACCAAGCGCGCGCGATGGCGCGGCCAAGAACGATACCAGCGGCGTGGCGTTTGAATGCGACAGGGCCGCGGTTGTCTTCTGTTGGATCGATGTCACCCAGCATGGCGGTGACGGCAGCTTTCACGGCCGCTGCATCGCAGGCTGTGCCAACGAGTGCCGCGCCTGCGCCTTCAGACCAGACCGGTGTATCGCTGAGGTTGGTCATCGCGATTGAGGCCGCACCGACTTTGTCGCCCTCTTTCGAAATCTGCACTGCTGCAGCGGCGGTGGCATAATCACCAATTTTGCGCTTTTGTTTTTCATAGGCGAAGCCCCCGACGGGGGCTGCAAAGCTCACAGCAGTCAGGACCTCTTCGTCTTCCCGCTCGGTCATGTAGGCGGCCTCGTAGAAATCGCGCGCATCGACCACTCGGTCCCCGTCAGGGCCAACGAGGTGAAACTGTGCGTTCAGGCATTGCATCAGGCCAGGCATGTCGTTGCCAGGATCCCCGTTTGCGACGTTGCCACCCACGGTGCCCATGTAACGGACCTGTGGGTCTGCAATTTGCAGGGCTGCCTCTTTCATGATTGGGGCGGCCTTTTCCATCTCTGCAGAATTGATGATCTCGTGCTGAGTAATCATCGCGCCGATCTTAATGGTGCCCCCTGTAATTGTGATCCCGTTAAGCCCCTCAATTGCTTGCAAATCAATCAGATGCGGAACCTCGGCCATCCGCAGCTTCATCATCGGGATCAGACTGTGCCCACCCGCGATCACCCGCGCATCATCTCCATGTTCTTGAAGCAAGGCGATTACGCCTGCCATGTCTTTCGGCCTGTAGTACTCAAACGCTGCTGGTATCATTGCTTCGCCTCCCGTTTCCGCAATCAAATTAAGAATTAATGATTGTACGAAGCGGGATGCAGGCGCTTGCGTTTATCAACGAAGTGATTGCGATTTTGCACGAAATACGCCTCAGACTGCTCGAACTGCGAAAGCCTACAGACCCAATGCGTCGCGGACGAGCTTTAGATTCGAGCGGCTGACCGGAACAGAGGGCAGCTTGGCGTCGCTAAAGCGACAAATACCGTTGTCTTTTAGCCGCTCAAAATGCTCGACCAGCTTTGGGTTCACCAAATAGCTTCGGTGGGTTTTGATAAACCCAGCCCCATCCAGCCGCTTAAACGCCTCGGTGATTGGCCAAGCGCAGAAGTGTTGTTCTTTCAGGGTGTAAACTTTGGTGTAATGGCCTTCGGCGCGCACAAACGCGACCTGAGCGGGATCAATCAATTGCGTAACCCCATTGCGTTCGCAAGGAATGCGTAAAGCTATTAGTACAGGTGCTGACAAAGTGGGCACCTTGGAGGCACTCGCCAAAACCACAGAAGGTTCCACCGCTTGGGGCGTGACCGGATCAAGGAACGTCACTCCCATCCAGAGGAAAGCGCCAAAGATGACAAAGCTTGATAAGATAACGCCCATCGCGAGCGTTTCGTTACTCATGACTGGGCCGAATTCATTCAAAGTCGGAACAACGACAAAATTGGTCCCAGCCATGGCAGCAAAATGAACAGCGCTGACTGCGGCCCCAAAGCACAACGTTCCAAATAAAATATTGCGATTTGTACGTTGACCATACGCAATCCAGAACGCGGCAATACAAAGCAATACAGCAGACACCACGGCCATAATGATACCTGAAGGTGTATAGACCGCGCGGCACAATTGCAGACCGACCATGCCCACATAATGCATCGCCAGAATTCCAAATCCAACCAACGCGCCTGCCGCAGACAAGGTGAAAGGTGTCCGTTGGCGAAAGTGCAGTAACAGCAAAGCCGTCCCCACAATAAGAATAGCCAGCAAAGCGGACGCGAGCGTTATCGCCGCATCATAATAAAAAAGGATGGGCATCTGCATGCCAAGCATTGCCACGAAATGCATCGACCAGATACCACCGCCCAAAGCGACCGCCGACATTGCTATTGACGCTTTGCGACGCAAAACGCTTTGCTTGGAAAGATCCTTGGACAACGTCAAACCCGTGAAGCCTGCGATAAAGGCAACTACGATCGATGCGATGACAAGCGCAGTGTTATGGCTAACGTCTAGGAATTCCATGTCGCTTGTATGCACCAAATTTTATACAAATCAAACCAATAAGATCGGCTATCAACTCAATCTTACGCCATCAACCAAGTGTGCCAGATGCCACTTACAGGCATTTTACCCGCCTATATGAGTGCGCTTGTGACCGGACAAGACACACCGAGCAGGCGGCATGGCTTTCGGGAGTACTAGAGGCCAACGGGAACTTCACTTTATAAACTAAGTGCCGAAAATTATCTGTGTTGGCGTGCTGGTTTGTTCCGGTGCGCCTCTTGCGTATAATCATGGACCGCAGTCTTATAAATCTTACCGAGGCACTGTCAGACTAATGATTGCAAGCATCAGCTTTATGGGGCAATCGAAATCTACACGCTCAATAATTGACGCCACTCAGCCAGAGCAGCGGCACGGTTTAGCTTGAAATTGGTGCGTGAATAGCGACCCAGTTACAGAACAAAATTATCCCCGAATGAATTTACAACGCTAATACTAAAGGCCCGTGGTCCG
>CALFSV010000335.1 GCA_937916485.1 uncultured Paracoccaceae bacterium
GAGGAATTGAATCAGCGTCAGGCACCCAAATCAACAAGAGTTTTTCAACGGAATAAGCCCAAAATGACCGATGCTGCGCCGTGCATCAATGGCAGCTCAGTCATGTAAAGTGAGTTTTCCTAAATGCTGAGCGCGAACCTCAGGGCCGATGCGACCGGTTGGTACATCAAATTCGTTCGGTATTCGGGTTGATGGTTTAGACTTCCTCAGCACCACTATTGAGCAAGTTGGTGATCGAATTCCTCAGGAGTTGGACCGACGGAAAACTGCATCTGCTATTCCAACAGATCCAGTTCTTCGGTTATCGCATCGAGAGTTTCCGCACGCTTGATGACAGCGTCATGGTTTTTTCCAGCGTAAGCAATTGCCAGAATTCTCAGCATCGACACGACCGTCGCATGCGTGGTCAGCATGCCGTAGCTGGCCACATGACATGGCAAAACAGCTTCGGAAAAACGCTCTGCTTGGGCCTGAAACATATGGTCGGTAATCGTTATAATCCGCAGGCGGGACGTGCGGGCATAGCTCAACAGGGATCGCAACATCTTGGGCCGTACCTCCAACGTGACAAGCACCAAAGCATCACGCGGACCCATCATTGCCAATTCACTGGCCCAATCCTGTCCGGCCCCATCCAGATAATGCACATCATGACGCAACCGCGAAAACAGCGTCTTGCCGATCCGTGCTGCGCCGTCGTCAGCCCCAAAACCGACAAACCAGACCCGCGGCGCCGAGGACAGGATATCGGCGATTTCAGGCAGCTTGTCGGACCGCAGTTCTTCAAAAGTCCGCGTGAGATTTTTGAGCTCAAGATCAAGATGATCAACGATCGAACGCCCCAAGACAACAGGTTCGCGCGCAGCCGTTTTTTGCGCATAAGGCTGCGAGCGATTGCGTTCTTCGCGAGCCTGAAGACGGACTTCTTCGAAATCCATGTATCCCAAACTGCGGAAAAAACGGGCAGTCGTCGCTTTTGACACATTGGCCAAGTTCGCCAGCTCTGTTGCTGTGTGAGTTTCAATTAGGCCCTGATTTTCAACTAAAACCTGTGCAATCTTCTTTTCACTTCCGGTCAACCGGGAGTGTTTCTCTTGAATACGGAGGATCAATCTAGACGCCATTTTTTACCAATACCGCGCGATGAGACAACTTTCAACTTGACGTATGAAACAATTGTTTCAGTAATATGAAACAGTGAAATGAAAGGGAATCGCCATGTCTACATCAAAGGTCGTCCGAGAACGCATCTGGTCAAAGCTGCAAGATGTTGCCAAGCCCGACACGCGATTCCACATGAACTTCGCCGAAGTCATTCCTGACTTCGAAGGGTCTGAAACCGCGACAGAGCGATTGGTCGCAGAAGACGCATACGCCAAGTCGATCTTCGCATTTATCACGCCGGACAACTGCCTTGCCGATCTGCGCCGCCGCATGATCGAAGACGGCAAGCCCTTCGTCATGTCGACCTATGGCATCTATCGCGGCTTTTTGTTTCTGGATCCGGCAACGATCCCCGAGGGGGCTGCGCTTTATGCGTCTTGGCTTGATGGGATGGAACATTTTGGCGCGCCGATCACGCTTGAGGAAATTGCCAAGAAGGGCCGTTTTGATCTGATGGTCACCGGAGCATCGGCTGTGTCCAAAAATGGCGTCCGGTTTGGCAAAGGGCACGGGTTCTTTGATTTGGAATGGGGCATGTTTACTGATCTTGGGTTGGTGGATGAAACCACGCCGGTCATTGCCGTCGTCCATGATGTGCAGCTTGTCGAAGAAGAACTGCAACCGTCCGAAACTGACATCCTCGTTGATCAGATCGCGACACCGTCAACGCTTTATACTGTGCCACGCCGCGCCAAGCGCCCGTCGGGTGTGAAATGGCCGCTGGTTGAACCCAAACAACTGGCCGAAACCCCGCCGCTTCAGGAATTGCAACGCATTCAAGGCCTCGCTTAACCCCTTCCCAACAGGAGAAAAGACATGATACTTCGATTGAACCGCCGCCACTTCCTCGGAACTGCTGCCGCCGCAACAGCCGCCGCTGGTCTGCCCATGCGCGCCACCGCTGCCACACCGTTCACCATGCAGGCCGCATGGATCAATGACGCCGAATTTGCAGGTTACTTTCTTGCGATGGATCAGGGCTATTACACCGATGAAGGTCTTGATCTGACCTATTTATC
>CALFSV010000336.1 GCA_937916485.1 uncultured Paracoccaceae bacterium
GCATGAACACCCGGCCAGATGAAGGCAAAGTTCATCTGCATGGCCACCTGCCCCGAGCGGTAGGCGTCGATGTTTTCGGACATGTACCAATTGGACGAACCGGGCGGCGTGCAGCAATCATAAAGCGCCTTGTAGAACTCCAGCCCCTCGACCGCGCCGGCCGAGTTCACGAAGCCCTCGAGATCGTAGGGGTTGGCCGGGTTCCCATACTGGAAGCCATAATTATAGAGGGCGTTTGTGACCCCCATGGTGATCCCTTCAGACCCGCGTTCGGTATAAATGGCGGCACCATAGACGGTCGTGCCGTCGATATCGCGGCCCTGAAAGAACTCGGCGATGTCCTTGAGCTCAGCCAGCGTCGCCGGCACACCCAGATCGCGACCATGTTTTTCGCGGAACTCGGCCTGAAGCTCGGGCCGCTCGAACCAGTCACGCCGGTAGGTCCAGCCCACCACATCGCCGAATGCCGGAAGCGCCCAGTAATTCGGCGTGCCCTTCGGCCATTCGGAATAGCCCGTTACGGTGGCCGGGATGAAATCATCCATCGAGATGCTGTTGGCATCGAAGAAGTCATTGAGCTTGATGTAATGGCCTGCTTCTGCGCCAAGCCCGATCCACTGGCTGTCGCCGATCATCAGGTCACAAAGCTGCCCGCCAGAGTTGAGTTCGTTCAACATCCGATCGGCAAAGTTCGGCCATGGCACGAACTCAAAGTTCATCTTGACGCCAGACTGCGCCTCGAAGTCCTTGGACAATTCGATCAGCGCATTGGCCGGGTCCCACGCGGCCCAGCACAGGGTCAGCTCGTCGGCCTTCGCCCCGGTCGCCGCCATTGCTGACAAGCTGGCAAGCGCTGTCGCAGCAAATAGTCTTGTTTTCATGTGAAGCTCCTCCCGCATCCTGGGCCCACGCCGCGCGGACCCGACCCCGGACGAGTCGCCGGGTTACGCACTCATCCTAGAAGAGGGACGTACCTCATGACAATGCAAAACTGAGGTACGCACCTCTTTTCGTCCCGCAAGACAGATTGCGACGCGTGTCAGGGAAGGTTTTCGCGCAAAACGACCTCGATGCGCAGACGCTCCTGTGCCGCATAGATCGGACGGTCATCGCACAGATTGCGCAGCACGCGGATCGAACTTCGGATAAGATGACCCACGTTCTGGGCAATGACGGCATCGATCTCGCCGTCGATCAGCGCCTGCCGTCTGGCCGGGGTAAGTTCATGCGCGATGACGACGATCCGGTCGCTGCGCGGTCTGCCCCGCAAGGCCTCGATCAGTGTCGTGTTTCCTGAACCTGTCGAATAGACGCCGACAAGACCCGGACGCCGCGCAAGCACTTCGGTGACGATACGCGCCATGCGGGGGGGATCGTCATGGGCTTCCACCGACGGCAGAACGGTGATCGCGGGGAAATCCCGTGCCATGACCTCATCAAAGCCAAGCCGCCGCTCGACGCTTTCGCGAGACCGGAGCGAGTTTGTCACGACAAGGATCTCTCCTTTGCCGCACACAAAGCGGCCCATCATGCTACCCGCGGTTCTGCCTGCTGCGACACTGTTGATTCCAACAAAGAAATCCCGTCTGGAATCTGGCAGATCAGAGACCAGCGTCACCACGGCGACCCCTGCATCCTTCAGTCGCGAGATGGCGTCGCGCACCTGCGGTGTTTCGGGCACCATCAATGCGATCCCGTCCAGACCCTCGGCGCTTTTGGTCTGCAACGCGCGAACAATGGCATGTGGGTCGCCGATTGGAACCCGGATGATACCCACCAAGGTTCTGTCGGCGATCTGAGAGGCATAGGCTTCCTGAAGGGCAGCCTTGAGCGACTGGGCGAACTGGCTCGGACCGTCTGGCAGGACAAAGGCAAAACGATATTGCCGCTGTCTTGCAAGGTTCGCCGCATAGGTATCGCGGACATATCCCAGACGGGCCACGGCCGCCTGCACCTTTTCGATCGTCTTGCCACGGACACCCGGCCTTGCGTTGAGCACCCGGTCGACCGTAGCAAGGCTTACGCCCGCCTCCTTCGCGATGTCATGTACCGTCGGTCTGCTCACCTTGGGCTCTCCTTTTGGCGAAATAGGTAAATGCCATGCTGAGGTGCGTCAATCAGCCAGCCATGCAGTCGGTTGCGACTCGCGCTCTGCGTCACGGCAGCCTGCGTGATGATGGTGGCGTGGACCAGCCTGACGGTTTTGCCTATCGCCGTCTTTGGCTTAGCGCGCTCACCCCGACAGATGTCAGAATGATCAAGCCCACCATCACCTCGCGCAGATAGCTATCCACCCGCATTTGGGTCAGGCCATTGTCCAGCACCCCAAGCACCATGACCCCGGCCAGGCTTGCCAAAACCCGGGGCTGACCATCGCGTGTGAGGGTCATGCCAAGAAACACCGCCGCGATCCCCGTCAGCATCAACCCATCACCCTGTGTCGGGTTCGCCGATGCGACACGGCTTGCCGTCATCAACCCCGCCATTGCGGCACCCACCGCCGTAAAGGCAAAAGCGGAAAAGCGAAGCTGCACGACACGAATGCCGGCAAGACGCGCGGCCTCGCGGTTTCCGCCGATCGCATAGAGCCGCCGGCCATAACTGGTGTGCTCAAGCACCACCCAGACCAGCGCCACGACGCCAAGCGCCACAAGGGTCAGGTTCGGCAATGCCAGTGACCGGCCATCGACCATACCCAAGGCAAGACCATCACGCGCAAAACCGCTGAAGGACGCGGGAATGTCGCGCCCGAAAATCGTACGCCCATCGCTGATGATGAACGCCGTGCCGCTAAAGATGGTCAGGGTGGCCAAGGTTGCGACAAAGGGCAAGATGCCCACAAAACTGACCAGGATCCCGTTCAACAGCCCCCCGACCAAGCCGACCGCAAGTGCGGCGCCAACCGCAAGGGGCACAGGCCAGCCCTGAACAAACAGCACGCCCGCCACAACGCCCGCAAGCGACGCCATGGCGCCGACGGACAGGTCAAAATCCCCCATCACCATCACCACCGTCATGGTCGCGGCCACGACCGCCAGCATGCTGACCTGTTGGGTGATGTTGAGCAGATTTCGGGCCGTCAGGAATGTATCGGGCAGGCTCAGCGCGAAAAAGGCGACAATTGCCACCATCCCCAATACGCCACCATATCGGCGCAAGCTGGCCGTCATGCCTGCATCTCCTGTCCGTGGTAAAAACGTGCCAACAGGCCGGCCTCGGTCAGACCGGATGCCGGCAATATCTCGGTCAGAACCCCGTCGCGCATCACGCCGACCCGGTCCGACAGGCCCAAAAGC
>CALFSV010000337.1 GCA_937916485.1 uncultured Paracoccaceae bacterium
GGATTCATCTTGTGAATCCAGCGTGGTAGCTGGTCTGAATGAGCAGACCCACGCCCCGACCTACAAGACCAGGAACTGCCCAGCCTATAACGAAGCGCTCAAGCGCCAAGGCTCGCAGACCGCAGCGTCCATGCCGTCATCCTGCCCTCAAATACGCCAGACCGTGGAAGACCGTCACCGCAGGAGCCGTTGCGCGAAACGAGGCCCTGCGCGCGGCGAAATACCTTGGCCGGGCCGTTTGGCGACGACGGAGCGGATACCACCGCCGAAGCCGCGTCGAGACGAAGATGCACTGCGTGAAACTTCTGGGCCAGCGGCTCATGGCGCGAGACTTTGATCGCTAAGTCGCTGAGTTCGAGGTCCGTATCGCCGTCCTGAACGGCTACACCGCGCTCGGCATACCTGTTACAGAGGCCGCAGGTGTCGCGTTGCCCTTAAATCGGCTCTGCCTCAATCTGTGTGGCGGAACGGTAGCATTCTCGCCCGCAACAATTCTGGACCGGCCCGACCGTACATGGCGCGCTTGAGGGTCTTCAGGCGGTTGATCTGACCTTCCGCCTGGCCGTTGCTCCAGGGCATCTCGATTGCGTTTTTGACCGCATCGAAGTCCCGGTTCAAGGTGCGGGCGAAGCGCACGATGGGCGCCAGGTCGGTTTCGATCGCGTCGTCGATCCATGCAGGGAGTGGGTCTGCTTCGCGGCCACGCAGGATACCGTTGAACCGCATGGCGAGGCTGCGCATCGTTGCGAAGGCGGGAGAACCGGCCTTGAGAGCATCGACTTTCCCCAAACTGGCTCCAGGCCTGGGCGCTCAGAGTGGCCCATCGTCGTGGATCGAAACGGGCCTTGATTGCACTCGCGCGGCGCATTGGCGTTGTTTTGCACCGTATGTGGCGAGACGGCACGCCATTCCGCCATGCGCAGAGCTGCCCGGCAACGGTCTGAGTAAGACAATTCCAGAACTTGATCGGACGGAGGAACGCACTGCACCTGACGACAGGTACGACGAGGTCCCTTGCCGGGACGTGGTTCCTGGAGATGCCGGAAGCCCGCAAGTTATCAGCAATCGCTGAATACGCGTGAAAGATGGGCACCCAGGACCAGATTTGAACCAGGCATAGAGTGGCAGCCATGAGGCTGACTACGGACGGAAGAGCGAAGCCCGGACAGGGGGGTGTACAGCCGAGAGTTCCAGGCGCGAGCGGCCGAGGAATTGGAGCTGTTGCCAAACGGCTCGGCCGTGGTCGAGATGATGGGCGACTATGCAGTCTTGCGAGATCAGGCGCGAAACTGCCGATGATACTGAGAGCGCGCTAGTTGTCAGTTTCGACTTTATAAATGTCGACCTTGGTTTCCAAACATTTTCGCAGGCTGAGATCGTTCGCCCCAACCTCGAACCAACTCGTAGGACGCTGATAAAAATCAAGACCCCGGCCAATTTTAACGACCCAGCCGTTGTCCAGCCGAATTTCACGATCATGCATGTTTGCGTTGAGCTTGACATCGAGTATGACGTCCACTTCTAGCAAGCTTTGTTTCAAGTCATCAAGTTTCTCGTGTATTTCCGCGAGCTGTGTTCGATCGTCATACCCGGTGACGAGCTCAATCTTCTTTACCGTTCCTGATTTAAGTACTGTCTCGCAGAACCTGACAAAGTTTTGGATTTGATGCTGAAGCCGGATATAGGGATCCTCTATCACCACGGCCTTCGCACCGAAAAGATAAGGGCCAATAATTGACTCGTAGCTGTGCCCCGTGTCTCCATACATTATGGTGAAGTGCTGTTCGCGAGCCTGGGGCTGACTGGAACTTGTCTCGCGAGGCGCAGCTGGTGTTTCGCTGTTCAAAACCTCAGGGGTGCGGTTGGTCGATGCCTCTTTTTCATCCGGCTGAGATTCAATCTGCTCAGAAGCGTTCAGCTTTCTCCTTGTCGGCTCCTGAGTAGCTGCCGCGTCTTTCGACTCCGGGCAGTACACAACCACCTCTGTCCCATCTGACTTGAAGTACTACAGATTGATCAAGGCAAACTCATCATCTGGTTTGCGCTTGTTCATCTGTTCCTTTACGCGTCCCCGTATCCAGCAGCTTGCGGCGAGCCGCCTCGAGCACTTTCGAAATCGCTGGATCTGACAAAACACCTTCTCCGCCCGGTTTTTCATATAATTCAATAGGCTACGAGGGAACAATATCTGTCAACCCAGTCACTTGCAGAAATGGGAGACACAAGACACCGCAATGGCAGAGAAAGTTGCTATGCCAGTAAAGAGCAAATTTCAGGCCCGCGATTTCAGTTCCCCCAGTGTTCGTTGCATGCTTGGCCAATGACATGCATCGCCCTTCGGTAGTTATTGGCCTATCCGCGATCAGGCTCGACCTCGAAGATGACGGCAACTCGGCTGAGAACGTCGATCTGTTGCCCCTCCGACATTGCAGTGCAGCGAGCAAAGAGTTCCTGCATCCTTTCACTTACAGCTGAGCGGACATCGTCTGGCTGCTCTTGGAAAGCTCGGTAGATCGCGTCGATCCCGAGGTAGTCGGGGATTTCGCCTCCAGACGCACTCCTTTGGCTAACCGTCTCCTTCGCCTCAATCCAGAATACATCGAGTTCGTGTGCCCAGGCTTCTGCCAGCTTTTCCAGCGTTGGCAGAGTTAAGGAGCCGAAGAGCCCTTGACCAGCATCACCTGTGTCGTGGCCTGACAGAAAACTAGCGAGCGACGCGAGAAGGGAAACCGTTCGAGCTGGCCGAACATCCCAGTGGGTCAGATGCGCAAGGGTGCTGCCGAGCCGGCTAAACGTGGCGGATATCGCGTTTAGTTCTGGGCGGTGGCTTTGCATGCCTAGGCGACGCGTTTCGGAATAGGCGGCGTAAAGGAGCCTAGCGGCTTCAACCTGGTCGCCAATGATCTCTGCGCGCCCATCGACATCTCGCACGGCAATAAGGCGGGGCGGTAGAACGGTAGGCTCCTGGGGGCTGCCTGTGCGACCGCCCAAGAGAAGGATGGTGACTGGCTCAGCTGATGACAGAAGACAAAGTTCGGCGCCCCAGAGGCCACGAGGGTTTGCATTCTGAACCCGGTCCAGAACCTCTGCCGGCAATACACGCCGAAGAGCTTCAAGCTGATCGAAGTAGTTATTGGGGCGGAGGATGCGCGGTTTCTTCACCTGTTCGAGAACAAGATCGGTCAGATCACCGGCAGAAAACTCAACCAACTCTGATGGAAGGTCTTCGGCGCCAACACCCGACAGAAGGGCGATGCTGGCGACACGAGCGCGCGCCTTGCGATCCGATGACAGAACCAGCCCGGGCAGGTCGAAGGTGTAGTAGTGGATGCGGGAATTGGGACTGTCGATCCGGTCGATCCGGCCCAACCCCTGAATGAGGCTCTTGACGTCGGACGTGACGCCAATGATCCCAAGCGCAGAGGCGATTTGGAGGTTGATCCCTTCCGCCATCTGGAATGTGAGGAACATGGCCCGTGGCTTTAGCGGGTCGACATGTTTCCCATCGATGCCGAAATA
>CALFSV010000338.1 GCA_937916485.1 uncultured Paracoccaceae bacterium
GGGTAGCGCTTGACGTTCACCTGATTGGCTTGGTTGCCGCCCAGCACATCGATGCTGACGCCAGAACGCCGCACAAAGAAACCGACATGGCCCTGCCATCCGTCCTGTGTGCCGCGCCAGAACACGACGATGTCGCCCTCCTGCGCGTCATCGAGCGCGACCTCGTCGCCCCAGTCGAGATAGGATCTGGCGTTGAGCTTGCCGGTCTGCGGCATGCCTGCGCGCTTGAGCATCGCGCCGACAAAGGCAGCGCACCATGCGGTTTCGTCGTCCTTGACCCAGCCATGGCCGACGTCGGCGAAGTATTGCAGGATCTTCGGGTTGTGTCCGTCAGCGTATTCCCATGTGCCTTCGTCGGCACGGGCCAGCTGATAGGCCTGATTGGTCATGGCGTCCTCCCTCCAGTGTTCGCCCGGGATTCCAGCAAGCGATCGAGCTTGCTGTCCAGTGCCTCGAGGCGGTTCATCACCCGGTTGATGTCCGCGTGGACCTCGCCCTTGGTGACGTATTCTTTCGCGATCTCTTCGCGCGTCCGGTTCAGTAGGATGGTCACCCGCTTCAGCTCATCGACGTAGTTCTTCAGCACCCAGCCCAGCAGTCCCAAAAAGAACGAGAGTATTGCGCTCCAGACCATCCCTGCTTCCATTACTTCGAACCCTTATCTTTATACCCCGCGGCATAGGCGGCTTTGGCTTGTTTCTCGGCCTGCTCCTTGGTGGGGTATACCTTGCCACCATTCCCCCATTGCCAGCCACCTTTGACCTTACGGACGGGCATCACTCATAGCGCCAAGTGCTGTACGCATAGAGGCCGACATTTGCCGTGCCGCTGGTGTAATGCCCAGTCTTGATGCCAACCCGATACTGGCAGCCGGCGGGTTCGAAACCGACTTCCTCGGTAACCGCTGTGAAGGTGTCGACATCGAGCCACGTCGAGCCCTCGTCGAACGAGCGCTGCACCGTTATGGTTCCGGCGAAGGTTCCAGAGATCGTCAGGGACATATCCCCGACAAGGTCGATGGCGTCGCTGAACTGGTCTGCGCCAGTCAGTGATGCCGTTGTGTTTACTGCTACCATGGGTGGGGTCTCCTTAGAGCTGAAGCTGGACTGCGTTCAAAATAACAGAATGTCCTGCGGGTGAGAAGGCAGCTGCCAGCAATGCCAGCGGATCGTCGCCAACCAGTGCCAAGATTGCATCTGGCGAAACTTGCGGCGGTTCTGGCGTGTCGTCTGTCGGCTGCCAGACTTGAACACGATCTTGCGCACGGTTTGCAGCCGCCATGCTGATGCCATACGGATCAACATCCCACTCAGGACGATTCAGCGTTGATGTGGCCCGCTCGATAAAAACGTCACTGACCGGCAGGCTTGCGACGCTGTAGAGATTACCAGAGGCGTCTTGCCATGATGGTTCCCCGTAGGTCAGCCCATCGGCCTCAGACGATCCCAAGGCCATAGCATAATGATTGGCGTCATCCCGGTGCGCCTCTGGGCAAATGATTGTCAACCGCATCTTATTTCTCCACGATCAGGCCACCAGAGGCAGATATTGCCGTGCTGACGGATGTTGTGGTATTGCCGACCCGGCGCAATCCTTCAAACACGCTACGACCTGCCGATGTACCTACATGAAGCAAGTCAGTGTCAGGATCGTGGGCCAAGGCTGTGACTGCATCAGATGAGCCGTAGAGTGTGGCTTGGGCATTCTCTT
>CALFSV010000339.1 GCA_937916485.1 uncultured Paracoccaceae bacterium
GGTGCGATTGGGCGTGCCGATCCTGCCGCTCGCCTTCGGCCTTGTGTTGGGCCCCGTCCTCGAAGAAAACTTACGCCGAACATTGATGATTCATAAGGATTGGAGCGCGTTTTTCGAGCGCCCGATTAGCCTCACATTGATCATGATTGCACTGGCGGTCCTTTTCGGACCGTTCTTTAGATCTCTGATCAGGCGCATGGGCCTTCGGCGACGATAGTTTAAACCCGCATTCCCCAAGTAACTTTCCATTTTAATGCCCATAAAGGCGGAAAATGTATTATATTTGAGCATGTTAATGATCTGGAGGCGGCGAATTATGGGTCACCCAGAGGGTGCGAGAGAAACTTGTGATGTTCGGGTGGGTTTTGACCGCCGCGTACGGTTAGAATTTCATGGCTCAAAGATCAGTTCGGACGGAGGATTGCTGTTGTTCCGGGAACTCGATGAGGCGCTCGGCTTGCACGACATTGCTGGTGGTTTATTGAAAGATCCGCGGACAGGTCATAATCGGTTGCACACTCTGGTCGGGCTGTTGCGGCAGTCTGTTTTTGGGCGATTGGCGGGATATGATGATGTGAATGACGCTGATCGTTTGGCGCTCGATCCTGTGATGCGGCAGGTCGTTGGAGGGCGTGCTGTTGACACCAAGGCCGCGTCCGCAAGCCAGATGGGACGGTTTGAGACCGAGGTGCTGGCGACTGCTGACAATCGCACTGCACTGTCTGATCTATCGGGACACTGGATCGACCGGTTTCATGAGCGCAAGCCGCCAAAGTGGATCACGCTGGACATGGACAGTTCGGTCAGCCCGACCCATGGCGCACAGCAGGGCACCGCGTGGAACGGGCACTTCGGCTGCATGTGCTACCACCCCTTGTTCGTTTTCAATCAGTTTGGTCATCTTGAACGATGCGCTCTGCGTCCCGGCAATGTGCACAGCGCCGATGACTGGGAAGCGGTCCTGAAGCCTGTCATTGAGCGATATGCGCAGTATGATCTTAAGCGGTTTTTTCGGGGGGATTCCGCCTTCGCCATCCCGAAGCTCTATGAAACGCTGGAAGCGGCCGGATATCACTATGCCATCCGGATACGCGTTAATCGCGTTCTGCAAGGCAAGATTGCGCCTCTGCTCAAGCGCCCGGTGGGACGTCCGCCAAAAGGTGTAAAACGCATCTACGGTGACTTCGAGTATCAGGCCGCGTCATGGGACAAGCCCCGCCGTGTTATCGCCAAAGTCGAATGGCACACGGGCGATTTGCTTCCCCGCGTCGGCTTTGTCGTCAGCAACCTACCTATGGAGCCGGACTGGATCATACGTTTCTACAATAAACGTGGTACCGCAGAGCAGCACATCAAGGAAGGCAAGCAGGCGATCAACTGGACACGATTGTCGTGCAATGGCATGGCGCAGAACGAAGTCCGACTTCAGCTTCACGCATTGGCCTACAATCTCGGTGTGTTCCTGCAAGGCACAGACCTTCCCGAGCAGATAGCCGATTGGTCGCTGACCAGCCTGCAAACTCGGCTGATCAAAATTGGCGCAAGGGTTGTGCGTCACGCCCGTGCAATCACCTTCCAACTCGCAGACGTTACAGTCAGTGGCGATCTGTTCAACCACATCCTTGCGGCTATCCAACGGCTGCGCGCACCGCCGGTTCCTGAATGAGGCGTTAATGATGAAATCTGAACAAAAGCGGCTCGATAGGTCCACCAAAACGGGCGTCATCAGCAATAAATCCCAAGCAATCCCGCCTTCAAGACCAGAAGTCGTGCTCAGATGCCCGAACCACAGTACAGCTGGTCAAAAAAAAGGTTGATCAGAGCCCAGAATAGCAACAAGGTGGAACGAAGCGCGTTCTACTTGGGGAATGTCGGTCAATAAATCCCAGCTAACACTCTTAGCCTGGCGATAGGTCGGCGCAATGTAAAAGAACCGCGGATTATTCTTAGTGCAAAGAATAGCGTCCCTCAGAAGATGAGTAATAGCCATGGCAGTCTTACCAGCACGTCTATGCATAACAACAACAGCCCAACGCTTCTTACTCAGCGCATCGTGTAGCTCAGCCTGTAGTGGCCTCGGACTGTAGGGGATCTCT
>CALFSV010000340.1 GCA_937916485.1 uncultured Paracoccaceae bacterium
CGTGGTCCGAGACGCGGGGCCCTGGGATAGGGGGGGCCGGTCCATGGTCCTGCGGTTCTGCTGTAGGGATTGGGCCAAGTAACCTCTGCCACAGGTCCACGGACCGCGGACCGCGGACCGAACAAAACCAACCAATCCCAACTGTGTCGCGGCAACGCTATAAGCAAGACGTGGGTGCGAGCTCTACGGTCCGATAGTGCCGTGGCTCTTGGTTCCCGGTCCACGGGCCTGCAGCTAACCTCTAGGTATGAGGCTAGAGCGGTCATCCCTTCAAATTGCAGCGAATGGCAGTCCTTGAGCCAAAGTATCTGATGCTGCAATATGCACCGAGGTTCGCGTACCGCGAAAAGCAGATATTAGCCCTGCCAGAGATGGTCAATAGCGGACACTCGGATGGAGCGAGCAACGGTGCGGTGCGGCTTTTCGAAAGTGGTATTCGTGGCAGCCGCGTAGTATTCATGTGAGAATTGGGAGGCGGGACGGAATGCCGCCGTAATTTGCACAACATCGGCGCTGTCGCTGCGGTAGCAATCAAACGGATGGTTGATGATCTTCGGAAAGCATGATTTTCCTACGCTCTGAGAGACGACCGGGGTTCATTATTCTTCCGCAGACATCGCTTTTGCCAGATCGCTCTTTTTTGAACCGCGCATCCGTTTTATGGTGAGATAGACCATCGCCGCCAAAAGCAGCGCGTTGATGGCAACAAGGGTTCCCGAGACTGGTCGGTCAAGAAATATCCAGTACCCGTCTCGCGAGATCAGCAGTGAGCGGCGAAAGTTGGCTTCCAGGATCGGGCCAAGGATCATGCCAATGACAACAGGTGCCAACGGATAGTCAGCCGCCCGGAAAAGAATTCCGATCAGCCCGAAGATCAGCATGATCTGCAAATCGAAGACCGAGGCTTGAAGCGCAAAGGTGCCAATTGAACAGAGCAGCAAGATGCTCGGGATCAAATACACTTTTGGAATGCGCAAGATATAGACAAAGATCGGCGTCGCCAGGATTCCTGCAATGAGAAGGAAAACGTTTGACGCCAGATACACCATGAAGATGCCGCCAACGACGTCCGGATTGTTCTCGAACATGGCCGGTCCGGGGATAAAGCCCAGAATGAGTAGCGCGCCAAGAAGCATGGCCGAGGACGCATCTCCCGGAATGCCAAGGGACAGCGTCGGCACGAGCGTGCCACCGACGGTCGCGTTGTTCGCGGCTTCTGTCGCAACAACACCGCCTTCGGCGCCTTCGCCGTAGTTCTCGCCCGGTTTGGCAGAAGCCTTGGCCACTGCGTAGCTGGTAAAGGAGCTGATCACACCGCCCGCGCCAGGGATCGCACCAAAGAATGTGCCGATCGCCGAGGAGCGTATCAAGTTGCCATAATGCTTCAGCGTCAATCCGATGGTGTGCAAGCCGGGCCTGGCCACCTTCACATCGGGTATCTTCAAGAGGTCCCTCTTCGTCATCTGGGCGGCCATTTCGGAGATTGCGAACAAGCCGACCACGACAGCCACGATGTGAAACCCATTCAGCAGGTTGTTCGACCCGAAGGTGAAGCGAAGACCGGTCGAAAAAGAGTCGGTTCCGATCGTGGCGATGAGCAGACCGAAGCTACCCGCCAGAAGGCCCTTGATGATAGAGCCTCCAGAAATGACCGCGATGGCGAAAAGCCCCATTATCGCCAGCATGGCATATTCGGGCGGTGCGAAGTTTGCAGCAAAACTCGCTAATATCGGGGCGCAAAAGACCAGAACAACGCCGCCAATCAATCCGCCAATCGCCGAACTGGTGATGGCAATCCCGATGGCATCAGAGGCGCGGCCCTTTTGCGCCATTGGGTAACCATCAAAAAGCGTCGCCGCCGCCAGTGGAGTACCAGGAATACGCAACAGTATTGCAGAAATCGAACCGCCGCAGGAACCGCCGACGAATATGGCAATGAGAAAGCCCATTGCCGGGACAGGTGGCAAACCGATGGCCACCGGGAGCAAAAGGATGATCCCCATGAGCGGCCCTAGACCAGGCATGGCGCCAACAATCAGGCCAATGATGATCCCGGCAAATGTCAGGCCGAAGGCAAGTGGCGATAGAAAGACATCAAGCCCGGCGGATAGAAATTCAAAGATCATGGCGCACCTACCAGGGGATAAAGATGTCCCAGATGCCGAGCGGAAGAACGACATTCAGGAAAACTTCAAAAATGAACGCAAAGCCCGTAGCAATGGCAACGGATGAGATTGCTATTTTCACAGTGTTGCGCATTCCGCAAATCCACATGATGGCGCAGATCATCGGGGCGGTTGCGAGGTGGTATCCGATCGTCGTCAGAACCATCACATAGACGGCAAAGATAGCGAGCATAATCCCACTGCGACGGAGGTCAGGTGCTTGAATATTCTCCGCCGCCTCCAGTGCTTCCTTCTGCGGCGCAGCCTTTTTCTTGAGAAGTTCTATCGCGAGTTGAAGAACCAGAAGAACGCCAATAAAAATCGCAACGGTACGCGGATAAGCAGCCGCGTTGTCGTAAGGACCGCCGCTGGCGATCCCCTGTTCTTTCAGATCAGTTCCAATCTGCCAAAAGACGGTCACGATGACAACGAGAAGAAACCCGAGAGCAATGAAGTTCAAAGTTCTTGACGATGCCACCGTGCAATCTCCTTAGTTGAGCTTTTTAAGCTCTTCTTCTTCCCAAGCCAAAGCATTGCCCATCGAGTTAAGCTGCGCATCCACCCCGCCCACGATTTCTTCGTACATCGTGTGGTCCCAATCGAGTGGGACAAATCCAATCGCTTCCACAGCTTCAATAACTTCAGGACGGGCCATTGCACGCTCCATCGCGCCACGCAGTTTTTCGGTTACGTCGTCAGGCGTATCCGGATTAACGATCCACCAGGTCCAACCCATCGGCCCAAGATTCGAGAGACCAAGATCGACGCCAAGCTCGCCGATGGTCGGCGCGCCGTGGAATGCCTTCTTCGAACTTTCCAGTTCAGAAAGAACCAGCAAGATTTTCACCTTGTCAGGGTTAGACCTGAAGTTGCCAACGTTGACGAACGCAAAATCCAGAACTTTCGAGCTGAGGTCTTTGAAGACATTGCCGTCCTGGGTGTAGGGGACGTTTTGAGCCACACAGTCATAGGACTGCAAAGCCTTTGCGATGACCATATGCGGCAGGTTGTTCCGCGACCCAGAGGAATAGCGCAATTCGCCACGGTTCTCTTTGCAGTAGGCCATCATCTCTTCGAAGCTGGACCAACGGGTTTCGTCCACTTGTCCCGCAATAGCGAAAGCGTTCGCAACGGCGGCGCTGAGTGGCTTAAAGTCTTTGAAACTCCAGTCCGCGTTGCCCAGGATCGGTTGCAGAACCAACGGCGCAACATAACCGTCAAAGATTGTGTAGCCATCGGCAGGTTTTCCCATGGCCGTCGTTTGCGCCTTGGTTCCTGCCGCGCCTGGCCGTGAGATCACCGGCATATCCGTGCCCAACTCTTCACCCATGGCCTTGGCAACGACTTGGCTCATGGCCATCGCATTGCCGGGCCCCCAGGGGTGGATGATTTCGATGTTGCGCTCGGGGAATTCCGCTAGCGCGGCGGTGGCTGACGCCGCCACAACGGCCCCCGCCAAAAGGGTGCCTTTAAGTGTTCCGATAAGTTTCATGATTGTCCTCCCATAAGACTGTGAATTGGTTTCGTTTCATTCTCCCGCCAGCGCGACATCCGGTTGCGCCAAGTCGAAATGCGTAAAAAGTTCGGGCGGTGCGTCATGCAGCGCAAAGTGATGCGAGATCTCTGCCTCCAGGCGTTTTGCCACGGCCGGGTCGTCCAGCGGTTTTTCTTGCTGCGGGTCTGCCTCGACGTCGTAAAGCGCCGTCTCGCAATCCTCCAAGGTGTCGCCGTCCTGGCCCACCTGCGTGTTTTTTGGGTCAAGCTTCATCTTGAGCGTCGGTGCGCCCTTGGTAAAATTGAACGGCGGGGCCAATTCGCTGGATTGAAGCTCGCCGATGTCGAAGAGTTCGATCATGTGGGCAGGCATCAGCGTGTAGAGATGCAGGTTCTTTCCCGACAGATCCTCTGGATAGCGGTAGTAGGTGTAGGTTCCATCGGTCACGCCTACCGGACCGCCGAACATACCGAAGATCTTGCTTCCGTGGTTGGGCGTGTCGTCTTTCAGCATTGGCAGGAAAGAGCTACCTGTCACGGTTTTCGGGACCGTGCAGCCATGCAGTTCGAGGAAAGTGGGCATCAAGTCGGTGGTCTGGGTCAGCGATTGGCGCCGCTCGCCGGCCTTCGCGTCATGATCGGGATGCCAGACCATCAACGGGATGTGGCTGATCTCTTCGTAGTAGGGCATCCGGTTCTTCGCCCACCAATCGTGTTCGGACAAAAGGAAACCATGATCGGTGGTCAGGACCAGTGCAGTGTCCTTCCAAAGATCGTGCTCGTCGAAATAGTCCAAGAGCCGACCAAAATACTCGTCGCACATCGCGACAAGCGCAGCGTAGTTGCCGCGAATGGCTGCTATCTCTTCGGGCGAATTAGCATTCTTCTCGTAGAGCGGCCAGTCGAGTATCTTGCCGTTGTAGCCTGTGTCGTAGGCGGCCTTAAATCGCTCTGGCGCAACGAACGGTTCGTGAGGGTCGAAGCATTCAAGCTGCAAGAACCAGTCGTCCTCGCCGCGGTTGGTGTTGAGGAAATCGAATGCCTTTGCAAAGCACTTGGCCGTCGGGAATTCGTCTTCCTCGGTCAAGGACTCTTCGGTAATTGCCCCGCGCATCCTTTTAAAGGCTGTCTTGTCGGTATTGCCCCGTGTGATTGCACCCTCATCGGGGAGCTTGTGCAACGGGTAGTGTCTGTCGTCGAAGCGCTCACGAAGGCGTTCGACCGGCGGGCGCACCATGACCTTCAGTGCGTCGTACTCCTGACCGCGCACGAAATCCCAACTGTCAAAGGCGTTTGCATAGCCCCAGCCGCCGTTTTCGAAGTAGTGCAGATGATCTGAAATCAGATGTGTGTAGACACTATTCGTGCTCAGTATTCGGGCGAAGCTTTCGTCAAACGGCTCCAGCGGTCCCCAATTGCGATGGGTAAAATTCAGCCGACCGGTATGCATATCGCGCCGAGCGGGCATGCATGGCAGCGAGCCGACATAGTGCTTGTCAAAGGTCACGGACTTTCTCGAAAACCGGTCAAAGTTTGGGGTCGCAATCGACGTGCCGCCGTAGGCACCAATCGCCATACGATTCAGGGAATCGAAAAGTACGAAAACCGTTCTCACAAGCTGCCTCCCCAGAACATCGTCATCACAATTGATTTGTTACACAGAAAGTGCTAGTCTGTATAATTCAATCTGGGGCTATCTCCATCACAAATTGGAATACCATATCGACAAACAGCTTACCGCATTCTTGGCTGTCGCCAGACACGGCACAACGACAGCCGCCGCAAACCACCTGAACGTCGCTCAATCTGCAGTGACAAAACGGATTGCAAATCTTGAACGCGAACTCGGTACCGCCTTGTTCCTTCGTGAGTATCGCGGGATGTCCCTAACCGAGGCAGGAGAGATGTTCCTGGCACGAGCGAGACTGATCGAGCGAGAATACCGAGATGGCAAAGATGAGATCTCGGCAATTGCCTCTGCTGGCCTTTCCAATCTAAGGATCGGCGCGGGCCCCGTGTTCCACCTCAACTGGGCGGCGAGATTGCTCGGGGCGCTGAAACAAGAATTCCCCGATTTGAACATCGACTTACGGACGTTGAATAATGAAGAACCTGCGGAACAGCTGACCTCGGGCGAAATCGACGTTTATCTCGGCATGATTCCGGAGGAAAAAATTGACGACTCGGTTGCCGCACATGTCTTGATGCAAATCGAACACGGGATTGTCATGAGGGACGATGACCCCAATTCACAAGGCGAGACTGTCGATCCCGCGCGCTTAAAAGACTACGACTGGGTCAGTTTCGTTACCGATCCGGTCACCGAGCGATCCATCGAGCGATACACGCTGCCCAAAGGCAGTAAGAGCTCACTTATAACGATCCGCACCACGTCATTCGCAACAGGTGTTCAACTTGTCAAAAGCGGCAGCTTTATCATGTCCGCACCACTGCAACTTGAGAGGTTTGTGGAGAAGGACGGTCTGGTCATCCGGCCTACGCATAAAGGGATGCCTCGGCGTGATGCTGGCATTTACGTCAGGAGCAGCTCATTGAGATTTGGCGCTATAAAAACCGTGAGACGCTTCTTCGAGGACTTGTCTGATCAAATCAATTTGTGTCCGTCTCGATCTGGGAATAGAAATTCAGTTTAGTGGCATGTTACCGAAACACAGGCGATCATTTTATGTTTATCTTCCAATTGTTGACGACTTGCAAACTCAGTCTCGGCCATAATTGTTCGAGCGTCCACTCTCCATCACAGGCGCATTTCGTTGCTGCAGCGAAGCACTGAAAGCTGCCTTAGGGGCAATCGCAGCGAAAGTTTACTTGTCCGCAAAGCAGTCTTTAGTGCTTGGCCTAAAAATGTCTGCTACCGCAGTTGGTGGCGCGAAACAAAACCCCATCCAAATGAATCCGCCACCCCAACTCTTAACACCCTGCGCGTGGACCGTGCCCCTGCATTAAGGGGGGTTGGCCTGTGTGCCGTGGCTCATGGAGCGTGGGGGTTGGGCGCAGTAACCCCCGGCCGCCAATACCGCAGCGCGACCCGACGGCAGGGTAGTATTGGTTTAGCCCAGTGCTAACCTTCAAAGGCATTGGTGTTGGATGATGGATATGGTCGAATTTGGTGATGGAGCCGTGCGCAAAGCTAAACTAGAAATGGCTTGAACAGTTACGTCAAATTCCGTCGAAAGTTAAACGCTGCGTTCGACCACAGTTGCTGGCCATCCTACGACCGGCATCCGCCTCCCGATCGAA
>CALFSV010000341.1 GCA_937916485.1 uncultured Paracoccaceae bacterium
AACATAAAGCATCACAGCCAAGCGGATGATCTCAGGGCTCGTTTTAAAGTACCTAAATGAGGAGTGTTTTGTCATACGAATAGGCTACGAGACCACCCGCCCACTTCAACCTGGTTTAATTTGACAGTGCCGTTCCCAGTCCTCGGGCCTAGGCGGGATGGTCGAGGAACCCCGGACCAGGTTTCATGTGCCTGAATGGGGAGTGTTTTGTCATACGGAGAGGCTACGAAACCGCCCTGCATGGCTCAAGTTGGTTTTGTCTGACAGTACCCGTCAGGGGCAAGCTGCGCAGATGCCGGAGCGGCCCGCAGTACAGGCAGGCTGGAATCGGCAAAAGAGGATGCCGAAAACAGGGATGTGCCCCCAAGCGCGGCAGCGCCTTTCAGAACAGAGCGTCGAGACAGGGAGGTCATGAGATGTTCCTCTTCAAAGGTTGACTGGCGGCGTGGTGATTGAAGTGAGCGTTGCCGTTGCCATCAAGATGAGCAGAACAGCTATAGCCTCGATCTGAATAGAGCGGCGCAGATGAGGCACGGCTGCGGGGGTGCCAGAGGCAAGTGCCGGAACGAACCGCCATTTGTTGAGCGCAGCCAACGCCATCAGCCCCGACACAACGCCAAGCTTGGCAAGAAGTGTCTTGCCATAAGCGGTCGAAAGCAAGTTCGAGAATGAGCCTGTCATCAGCCATGCAAAAATCAAACCAACAACGACGAGCAATGCAACTGTAAGACTGGCAACGTTTCCAAATCGATGAAGCAGCCTTGCTCCCTCCGGTTGGCCAACCGCGTGGCGTAGGGGCAGCAATGCGCCGATCCAGAACGCTGCCGCTAGCAAATGCAAAGTCAACAATGACGCAAGCAACCAGCGGGGATCACCAAGGGAATGACCCACGAACGTGTAGGACACAGCGATCAGTAGCGCACCGATCAACCCGGCCGAGAGGCCGACAATGCCTCTGATCAGCAGTGCCACGACCAACAGTTCGCCTGCGCCGCGCCAGATCGCGGCCGCCCCAAGTGGACTGTCCCAGACAAAGCCTAACATCATCGGATCAACGGCCCCCGACAAACCCATTCCAGATATACGGGCGGCCCGGATACCAAAACGCAAAGCCAGCACCGCTAGCCCGATCAAAGCCGCGATAACAGCGACTTTCCGAGCTAGTTGCCGCACATCATTGGACGAGCTTCGAAAAACTAAAACAAACAGTGGCCCGCCCATGGCAAGAAGCGCCGCGCCGTAGCCCACCGCCTTCGCAATAATCGCCGTTATGGCCCATCCATCTATTGGTGCCAGACCTTCCATGTCGGTCAGTCAGCTATTGTGAAGCGGAATGTGCCCTGCATTGGATGGCCGTCAGACGACAGACCGCGCCAATCAACGGTATAGGCTCCGTTCGGCAGGTCGGCAGGTGGCAGCGCACGGAATTCTGTCACCGCGTCCATGCCGGTTTCTCGCTCGATGCTGACGTCACCATCCGGTCCGGTCAGCGTGATTGCGGTCACGCGCATTGGATCATCAAAGCGCATTTCAATGGCTTCAACTTCTTCGATCGTCGCCTCATTGGCAGGTGTGGTTTGTTCAGCCTTTGAGTGTGCCAAGGCTCCGGTTGTGGTTGCAGCCAGCACGAGCAGCGCAAGGGTCATCTGTCTCATTGTCTGTTTTCCATTTCAGTGTGTCGGGCACGGATTTCCTCCGACCAAGTTGATTTAATGTAGCTTATCACGGCAATGATCTCTTCATCGCTTAGAACGCCGTCGTAAATCGGCATGTTCGAGGCGTAGTCAGGATCATTGATCAACGCACTAACGCCATATTTGGTCAGCTGAAACAGAGTGTCACTGTCATGATGCCATGTGTGTCCAGTCTCATCATGCGGGGGGTGCCAGAAGCCGGCCATCCTCACCCGGAGACCGCCAGTTGGCCTGACCTTCCAGATCGGCACCATGGCAGGAGGCACAGTTTGCCTCATAGACATTGGCACCAAGCGCGACGATTGCAGGATCGTTGTCGCGTAAAACGACGCGGTCCGTTTCTGCCAAAACATTACTAAATGCGTAGAGAGTGGCCCCAAATAGGGCCGCTCCACCAACTACTATCAGAGCGATCCTTTTCACAGACCGGCCTGATAGAAGACTTCGCCATCACCCGCATCGCCACCAAAGGCGATTACATCATAGCGGGCAGTCGGATCATTCCCCATACCGGGAGAGCCACCGGGCATACCAGGGACGGCAATTCCAGTGATGTCGGGGCGTTCTTCCAACAGCTTTGCAAGGGCTTCAAACGGAACGTGGCCTTCAACGAGGTAGCCGTGAACCGTCGCTGTATGACAGGCCCACATATGGCTGGGAATATCTGCATCCAGCTTTACAGTTGTCACATCTGCTGTGTCAGTCACTTCGATGTCATAGCCTTCTTGGCGGGCCAGTGCGACCCATGCGCTGCAACAGCCGCAGGTCGGGCTTTTTGTGACATGCATGGTGCCGTGATGGGACATGGCCACATGGTCGTCTGCATGAGCCATGCCAGCCCAGCCTAACGTCGCCATTCCAAGTGCAAGTGCAAGGGCGGGTATAAAGGCCCGAATTGTTTTTATCGGTTTCATAAGATGTTCCTCTCGAAAGGGTGCGCCCAATGGTAAGGGCATCGGGCAATGCCCGCTTTGATGTGACTTCCAGTCTGCGCCGCACCATGGAACGGCACGGCTGGCATCACACAGCGCGGGGCGGATCGAGAGGGCCGGATGGTTCAAAACCGGTCAATAGCACGCCGGTTGTGCAGAACACATCCTCGCCAGCAACAGGCGCAGTGCAACTCAAAGTCAAAGTGGGAAAAAGAGCCAGTAGGCATGGCAAGTCTGGGCGTGTTCTGTGCTGCCCTGACAGCACAAAGGTTGCGCATCAGCCATATCTTCAACAGTCGCGTGTGTATGGTCTGAAACTGGCATATGTCCTGCGTCCATCGCATTTGAGAGCGAGGTGGAAAACGTCAATAGCATGACCAGAAGGATACGGACCAAATACATGCAACATATCTATACGGTGTAAATATCATTTAGCAAGTCGCAGGTCTGTTACTGGTGGCGTTGGCAGTTCAATAACTGTGGTCATCTATCCCTTTTGTCGGTGCTGTCAGACGAATGAGAACTCGCATCAGATTGCTAGCGCAGCCTGAACCT
>CALFSV010000342.1 GCA_937916485.1 uncultured Paracoccaceae bacterium
CCCCGCTGCACCGCGTGCCGTGGGCCTTTTGCGTGTGCGGGCGAAATCAGATGGAGCAGGAGGCAGCCGGATCGAGGGGCTTCGGCAGGACGGATCGCTCAAGGCATTGTTTCCCCGGGCTGCTACCCATGGACCGCTTGAGGCGGTTTTTCTGAATACTGCCGGTGGCCTGACAGGGGGCGACCGGATGCAGATCCGCGCCGAAGTTGGGCCCGGAGCGCATCTTATTGTCTCGAGCCAGGCGGCAGAGCGGGCCTATCGCGCCCAGCCGGGCCCGTCGGCCCGGGTTGACCTGACATTGACGGTTGAAGACGGGGGGCGGCTGGACTGGCTGCCGCAAGAGACCATCGTATTCGAAGGGGCGGCCTTGTCCCGGCGGATGTCCCTGGACCTTGCTGCCGGGGGACGGGCGCTGATTGTGGAGCCGCTGATCCTGGGCCGCATGGCTATGGGCGAGACAGTGCGTGACGCACAGATACGCGACCGCTGGGAAATCCGGCGCGATGGGCGTCTGGTCTTTGCCGATGCGTTGAACCTTTCGGGCGATCTTTCGGCGGTGATGCGCCTGACGGGCACGGGGGGCGGGGCGCGGGCCATGGCGGCGCTGGTCTATGCCGGGCCCGATGCCGCCAGCCTGCTGGAGCCGCTGCGCGCCCTGCTTCCGCCGACGGCGGGGGCCAGTCTGGTGCGTGAGGGCATTGTTTTCGCCCGCTTTCTCGCTGAGGATGGGTTATATCTGCGCCGGGACCTGATCCCGGCGATCGAACGGCTTACGGGGTGCCCCGTGCCGAAAGTCTGGAGGCTCTGACAACCGATGCAACTGACCCCGCGTGAAAAGGACAAGCTCCTGATCTCAATGGCCGCCGAAGTGGCCCGCAAGCGCCTTGCCAGGGGCGTGAAGCTTAATCATCCCGAGGCGATCGCGCTGATCACCGATGCGGTGGTCGAGGGCGCCCGCGACGGTCGGTCGGTCGCGGATATGATGGAGGCCGGAGCCCATGTGATCACGGCGGATCAGTGCATGGAGGGGATCGCTGAGATGATCCACGAGGTGCAGGTGGAGGCGACATTTCCCGATGGCACTAAGCTGGTCACTGTCCACCAGCCGATCCGATGACGACGGATCGTGTGATTTTTGAGTATTTGGGACGAAGCGAAGGGATGACGGCTGATGATACCCGGTGAAGTGATGACGGCGGATGGCTTTCTTGAGTTGAACGCCGGTCGCGAGGCGGTGACCCTGATGGTGGCCAATACCGGCGACCGCCCGGTACAGGTGGGATCGCATTACCATTTCTACGAGACGAACCCGGCGCTTGATTTCGATCGTGAGGCGGCGCGGGGCCGCAGGCTTGATATCGCGGCGGGTACTGCCGTTCGGTTCGAGCCGGGCCAGCGCCGCGAGGTGAACCTGATCGAGATTGCCGGGGCCAGGGAAATTTTTGGTTTCAATGGCAAGGTGATGGGCCCGCTTTGATCCCGAGCGGATCGAGACCGGACTTTGTGAGAGACGACAGACACGAGGAGTTGCGCTAATGGCCACCCGAATTTCCCGCCGCGATTATGCCGCCATGTTTGGCCCCACCGTGGGCGACCGGGTCCGGCTGGCCGATACCGAGCTTGTCATCGAGGTCGAGCGCGATCTGACAGCCGATGCCGTCGGTGCGGCCCTGAGCGGGGGCGCCGGCCCGAATGCCGCGATATACGGCGAAGAGGTCAAGTTTGGCGGCGGCAAGGTCATCCGCGACGGCATGGGCCAGAGCCAGGTGACCCGCGCTGGCGGTGCCGTCGATACGGTCATCACCAACGCCCTGATCGTCGACTATACCGGGGTGATCAAGGCCGATGTCGGCCTGAAGGACGGTCGCATCGTGGCCATTGGCAAGGCTGGCAACCCCGATACCCAGCCTGGGGTCAACATCATTGTGGGCCCGGGGACCGAGGCTATTGCCGGAGAAGGTCGTATCCTGACGGCGGGCGGTATCGACAGCCATATCCATTTCATCTGTCCACAGCAGATCGAGGATGCCCTGCACTCGGGCCTGACCACCATGATTGGCGGTGGCACTGGCCCAGCCCATGGTACCCTGGCCACCACCTGCACCCCCGGCCCCTGGCATCTGGGCCGCATGATGCAGGCTGCCGACGCCTTTCCCATGAACCTGATGTTCGCCGGCAAGGGCAATGCATCCCGCCCCGAGGCGCTGGTTGAGCAGGTCCTGGGGGGGGCCGCCTGTCTGAAGCTGCACGAGGATTGGGGCACGACCCCGGCCGCCATCGACTGTTGCCTGTCCGTGGCGGACGATATGGACGTGCAGGTCATGATCCATACCGACACCCTGAACGAGAGCGGGTTTGTCGAGAACACAGTCGGCGCCATTAAGGGCCGCACCATCCACGCCTTTCATACCGAAGGGGCCGGTGGGGGCCATGCTCCGGACATCATCAAGATCTGTGGCGAGGCCCATGTGCTGCCGTCCTCGACCAACCCGACCCGTCCCTTCACGGTCAATACGGTGGACGAACACCTCGACATGCTGATGGTCTGTCATCACCTTGACAAGTCGATCCCCGAGGATGTGGCCTTTGCCGAAAGCCGCATTCGCCGCGAGACCATCGCCGCCGAGGATATCCTGCACGACATGGGTGCCTTTTCGATCATCGCCTCGGACAGCCAGGCCATGGGCCGTGTTGGCGAGGTGATCATCCGCACCTGGCAGACGGCCCACAAGATGCGCGTCCAGCGCGGCCGTCTTGCCGAAGAGGTGGGGTCGAACGACAATTTCCGCGTCCGCCGCTACATTGCCAAATACACCATCAACCCTGCCATCGCCCATGGCATCAGCCATGAGGTGGGGTCTATCGAGGTTGGCAAGCGCGCTGACCTCGTGCTTTGGAACCCTGCCTTTTTCGGGGTGAAGCCCGAGATGGTTCTGATGGGCGGCACCATCGTCTGCGCCCAGATGGGCGATCCCAATGCCTCGATCCCGACGCCGCAGCCGGTCTACACCCGGCCGATGTTCGGGGCCTATGGCCGGTCGGTTGAGAATTCTTCCGTTATCTTTGTCAGTGCCGCTGCCGCGGATGCCCGGATCGGCGAAAGCCTTGGCCTGGCCAAGCAGACCCTGGCCGTCGTGAACACCCGGGGCATTGGCAAGAAGGATCTGAAGCTGAACGACGCCATGCCCCATGTTGAGGTCAACCCCGAGACCTACGAGGTGCGTGCAGATGGTGAGTTGTTGACCTGCGAACCGGCTGAGAGCTTGCCAATGGCGCAACGATACTTCCTGTTCTGACGCTGGCCCGAACGGGACGGAACAAGGGAGCGTCAGCTGCCAGGAGGCCGCGGTGCGCGTGGCTGGCGCAGGGCGCACCATTGGCATCACCGCCTTGCGGCCGACCGGGTAAAAGAGACATGTGCCCTTTGTCGCAGGGGCGCGACTTTGCATGTATCCGAGTGCTACTCGTCGCTCACGGCCGGCCGGTTTTCCCGTGCAAAGGGGTTTTCGGGGCCGTCGTCCTTGGCTAGGCTTTGGGGAAAACAGACCGCTACAGTATTGGATTGTGACCCTTCGAGTTCAGCTGACGGGTGACATGCCGGAACGTCCTGTCACTCCAGAGGGTACCCCATGATCCGCTCAAGTCTTGCCGCCTGTCTAATTGTCGTTCCAATGATCGGGGCTGCCCAAAACGCCTGTCCCGGCCCTGCCGATCGCAATAAGCCGATCCGGATTGTCTTTGAGGATGACACGGTCGAGGTTTATCGCCGGCAAGCCGGGCCTGTGACCCTGATCGAGGGGTTTGACGGTGGGACATTGACCTACACGATCGAAGTGGTCCACGGCACCCACATGTTATCCTACGAGGCTATTGTCGACGGAGTGCCGGACCGCTCCAGCCGGATCGACTACGACTACGGACTTGGCCCGTCGGGCATGCCGGTTCCGTCGCCGGGGGGGCGTTGGCAAGTGGATGCGGTGTTCAGGGATATTGACGGATCCCACCCCGAGGCTCAGTCGCAGGCCTATGGACCTTTGCAGACGATCCAGATCGGTGCCTGCACCTACGACGCCTTTGATGTCTACATCGCCTACGATAGCCCGGATGGCTACATGGAGACCCTTGTCTACTTGCCTGCGCTTGAGTTGGGTTATCTTTACCGCACCCAGACAGACAATGATCCGGCCTTCCCGGTCGCGGCGGTGGGGATCGAGCTTGGCAAGTGAGTGAAGATGCGTTGCGTTTTCTGCACAGCGGCCATGCGGCATTGTGCGTTGTTATTCGGCCCGCAAAGGGCACATTAGAGCACAGGGGAGGAAGCGACGAGTGAACCAACACGGAGTTTCCGATGACACATACATATTTCGGCCAGGTTTTCACTGGGGGCACAGAGTCCCTGACGAACCTGTTGCTTGCACCATTTCGCGCCCTTGGTCGGGGCCTTGTTCACATGGCCGAAAACGATCGCCGGATGATTGCAGTCGAAAAGCTGCACAAGATGACCGATGCAGAACTGACCGCTATGGGCACCAATCGTGCCGATCGCGTTCGTCAGATTTTCGCCGCCAGCGGCGCAATCTGATCCAGACCGGGGTGGGCGCATGACGTCCACCCGGCCTGCCACGGCGCATTCCGTGCGCCGCCTGACGCCCGGGGACACGATCCTCGACCGCGTCGTGCTAAGTTACGAAGACCGCTTGATCCGCCGCAAAAGGCTGTTGACCGTAACCGGTATGGCAGTCTTGGCCGATCTGGCCCAGACGATCAGCCTGGATGAGGGCGACGCCCTTGTTCTGACCGACGGCAGCCTGATCGCGATCGGGGCCGCCGTCGAAGAGCTGCTGGAGGTCACTGGCCCACTGGTCCAGCTGGCCTGGCATATCGGCAATCGACACACCCCTTGCCAGATAGAGCCAGACCGGATCGTCATCCGGCAGGACAAGGTCATGCGCGACATGCTGGCCGGGTTGGGGGCGACCTTGCGCCCCTTTACCGGGCCGTTCACGCCCGGCGGTGGGGCCTATGGCCATGGCCGGACAATGGGCCACGATCATGGTCATAGCCATCATGGCGGACTGGCGGATGACCCCCTTGGTCATGATCATTCCCATGATCACCCTCACGACCATTCTCATGACCATACCCATGAACACTGAACACCTGTTGACGCTGACCCAATGGCTGTCGCCTGCCTATCCGGTCGGCGGCTTTGCCTGGTCGCATGGTCTTGAGACCGCGATTGCCAACGGGCAGGTCAGTGACAGTGACACCCTGCAAGCCTGGCTTACGGCTGTACTGACCCACGGGGCAGGGCGGGCGGACGCCATCCTGTTGGGTGCCGCCCATGCCGCGACCCCGGACACTTTGCCCGAGGTTGCTGCCTTGGCGGATGCCCTTGCCCCCTCGCAAGAGCGTCGGGCCGAAACCCTGTCACAGGGTGCCGCCTTTGCCGCCACCACCTGCGAGGTTTGGGGGCTGGACCTGCCCGACATGGCCTATCCGGTCGTCATCGGAAGGGCGGCTGCCTTGATGGGCCTCCCCGCCGTGCCGCCTGCGCAGATGATGTTGCAGGCGATGATGTCCAATCAGGTGCAGGCAGCGCAGCGCCTTATGCGGCTGGGCCAGACCAAGGCCCAGGGCGTTCTGGCCCGGCTGACCCCCCTTTGTGCCCGGATCGCGGAAGAGGCGGTGCCGGCAGGGCTGGATGCCCTTGGCAGCGCAGCCTTTGCCATCGACATCGCTGCCATGCGCCACGAAGAGCTTAGCCCCAGGCTGTTCCGGTCATGACGGCAGGCGTTGGCCTTTTCCTGCTGCTTGACCTTGTTCTTTTGTCGCTGGCCGCCATCCATCTTCTGTGGGCGCTGGGCTGGTGGTTTCCGATCCGGGACGAGGCGCGGCTGGTCAAGGCTGTGGTTGGTATGAAGGGGGCAACCCGCATGCCCGGCCCCATCCCTTGCGCGCTGATCGCCGCGGCCCTTGTCATCGCGGCCGGTCTGCCCTGGATCACACCTGGCCCAATCCGGCAGACGGGGTTGGTGATTGCAACCGGCACCTTTGCGGTTCGAGGAATTCTGGCCTATCGCCCGTCGTGGCGGGCGCTTACCTCCGAAGAGCCGTTTGCCACTCTCGACCGGCGGTTCTATGGTCCGCTTTGCCTGTTCCTCGCGGTGGCATTCGCCGCTCTCGTTTTCAAAGGGTTCTGACGTGCCTCTTTCCCCTCATGGCCCCCTCAAGGTTGGCATCGGCGGCCCGGTTGGCGCTGGCAAGACAACGCTGACCGCAGCGCTGGCCCGCGCGCTCAAGGACCGGCTCAGCCTCGCTGTCATCACCAATGACATTTACACCCAAGAGGATGCCGAGGCGCTGATGCGTATGCAGATCCTGTCTGGTGACAGGGTGATGGGGGTGGAAACCGGGGGCTGTCCGCATACCGCGATTCGCGAGGATGCCTCGATCAACCTCGCCGCGGTGGCAGAGCTGCGCGACCGCCACGCGGATCTTGAGCTGATCCTGATCGAAAGCGGGGGCGACAATCTGTCGGCCACCTTCTCGCCCGAGCTGGCCGATGTGACGATCTATGTCATCGACGTCGCAGCGGGCGAAGAGATCCCGCGCAAGGGGGGGCCGGCCATCACCCGGTCGGACATTCTGGTGATCAACAAGACCGACCTTGCGCCCTATGTCGGGGCCTCGCTTGAGGTGATGGACCGCGACGCCCGCCGGATGCGAGGAGAGCGGCCCTTTGTCTTTGCCAGCCTGCGGAATGGTGAGGGCGTGGCTGAAGTCGTGGCCCTTCTGGAAGACCTCGGCGGTCTTTGAGGCGGCATCTGGCGGGGCCTCAGGCCCCCGTTGCCATCGCGCCGTAGGCCTGCCTGCCGCCCACAAGGGTCAGGCGCGGCACCGGTGTGCCGCCCTCCGGCCAGTCCAGCAGTACCAGATCAGCCCGAAGCCCCGCGGCCAGTCGGCCCCGGTCCGTCAGCCCGGACGCCCGCGCCGGTCCGCCTGACACAAGGTCCCAAAGCTTTGGCAAAGGCGCCACCTTGTCGGCATGCAGTCGGGCAACAGCCCCCAGCATGGCGGGATAAAAGTAATCAGACGCCAGAATATCGCACAGACCCGCCGCGATCATGTCGGCCGCACCGGGACTGCCGAGATGGCTGCCGCCGCGCATGCCGTTGGGCGCGCCAAAGGCGATCATGTCGCCTGCCGCCCTCGCGGCCTCTGCCACTTTGACGGACATCGGAAACTCGGAAATCCGGGCCCCTAGCGCACGGTAGTAGTCCCGCGTCTCGATCTGGCTGTCATCGTGGGACAGCATCGGAGCGCCCTTGTCCCGGCCCATCGCCGCCAGCCGCTCGATCGCGGCGGGCACCTGCGGTCGCCGGTCCCAGACCTCGTTCAACAGGGACACAAAGGCCTCTGCCGTCATCCCGGACCGTTCCCCCCGGGCCTTCATCTTGGCGGCAAAGCGGGGCGTTGTCGTATCCGCCACGGGGAAGTCGGGCGAATGGTCAAAGGGCCGATCCTGCAGCGGCGTATCGGGATGCAGAAGGGCCATCGAGGTATGGTCGTTGAAGGCGATAGAGGGGGCCAGCGGTCCGGCAAGGGCCGCTTCGATCAGGTCGATAGCTTCAAAGCAGAAGGTCTCCCAACGCAGTTGGACGCGGTTCTCTACCGTCAGTCTGGGGGCCAGTCGGGCCAGCGCATCGACCAGCTTTGTGCCTTGATCAACGGATCTCAGTCCCGGCTCCCAACTTAGCGTCAGGGCGTGATAGGCGGTGGCAATCCCGTTTGCGGCAAGTTGCCGGTCCGTTTCAAGCAAAGCGGTGTCGATGGGGATGAACACGCCGGGGCGTGGCATGATCTGGCGTTCAAAGGCGTCGCCGTGGATGTCGATCATGGCCGGGGCGAGGATCATGCCACGCGCGTCGATCCGTCGGGCGCCATCTGCCGGCACATCGATCCCGGTGATCTGGCCATTCTCGATCCGCAGGCTGTCAGGCACCAGCCTGTCCTCCATAAGCAGGGTCGCGCCTTCGAAGATGACGGCTTCTATCGGGGGCAGGCCGTGAAACATGGGGTGATCCGGTGGTTGGGTTCGGCGCACCCTGACTGACCGCTGGTCAGGGGTCAAATGACGGTTTTTTGGCAGTCGCGTCGTGTCGGCCAAGTGAGGCTTTAGCCTTCTGCCTCTGCTGTCCTCATCCAGGCATCAAGGGCCGCAACCTCATCCGCCGTCAGCCGCAGCCCCAGCTTGTTGCGCCGCCAGACCACATCCTCAGCCGTGCGGGCAAATTCATGGGTGATCAGCCAGCGCACCTCCCGCTCGGTCAGGGTCGCGCCGAAATCCTGGCCCAGATCCGCAAGACTGGTCGCCCCTTGCAGCAGGGTTGCGGCCTCTGTCCCATAGGCCCTGACGAGGCGGGTTGCCCAACGGTCGGTCAGAAACGGGTACGCCGCTTTCAACGCGGCGATCAGGCGATCCGCATCGCCAACCGGAAAAGCCCCGCCCGGCAAGGGCACACCAGCCGTCCAGCCTTCGGCCTTGCCACCAACGATCGGGACGATCTTGTCCAGTGCATGTTCGGCCAACCGGCGATAGGTGGTGATCTTGCCGCCAAAGACATTGAGCACCGGCGCCCCGGCGGATGTATCAACCTTGAGAGTATAGTCCCGCGTCGCCGCCGTCGCAGATGTCGCCCCATCGTTGTAAAGGGGGCGAACCCCGGAATAGGTCCAGACCACATCCTCTGCCGTAACGGGCGTTTCAAAGTATTCAGAGGCAAAGGCGCAAAGATAGTCGCGTTCCTTCGGGGTGCAGACCGGTTTGACGTCAGGGTCCGCCTGCTCGGCATCCGTGGTGCCGATCAGGGTAAAGTCGGTCTCGTAGGGGATGGCAAAGATGATCCGGCCATCTGTTCCCTGGAAAAAGTAGCATTTGTCATGGTCATAGAGGCGCTTGGTCACGATGTGACTGCCCCGGACCAACCTAACCCCTTCCTTGGAGTTCAGGCGGACCTTGCCGTGGATGATGTCGCCCACCCAAGGTCCAGCAGCATTGACCATCATCTTTGCCCGGATTTCGCGGACACTCCCGGCGTCTTGGACCGTCACAATCCACTGACCATCCTCTTGCCGCGCGGCGAGGACCTTGGTTCGGACGAGAATATCTGCCCCCCGCTCAGCCGCGTCGCGGGCATTCAGCGCGACAAGCCGCGAATCCTCGATCCAGCAGTCAGAGTATTCATAGGCTTGGCGATACTTGTCCTTCAGGGGCCGCCCTTCTGGCGCAGAGGTCAGATTGAGCCGGGAGGTGCCGGGCAGGATTTGCCGCCCACCCAGCGTGTCATACAGGAAAAGACCCAGCCGGATCAGCCAGTTGGGCCGCCGCCCCTTCATCCATGGCATGACGGTGGACAACAGCCGCGAGGTGGGCGTCGTCGACTCGAACCGCATGTCAGGATGGGTCGGCAGAACAAACCGCATCGGCCAAGAGATATGCGGCATGGCGCGCAGCAGTGTTTCACGCTCGATCAGGGCCTCGCGGACAAGGCGAAATTCGAAATACTCAAGATAGCGCAGGCCGCCATGAAACAGTTTGGTCGAGGCCGAGGAGGTGGCCGAGGCCAGATCGTTCATTTCAGCCAGAACAACGCTCAGCCCGCGCCCCGTCGCGTCGCGTGCGATCCCGCAACCGTTGATGCCGCCGCCGATCACAAAGAGGTCGTATGTCCGATCCTCTGTCGCCATGGTCGAATCCCTTGCGTTTTCCTTCGTTCCTGCGCGTTGGATGGCATTCTGAGGGTTCAAAGCAAAGGATAATGTTCGTTTGTACGTGAAAAAGCGCGAAAATGTGTGAATGCCTCTGGCGGTATCGGGCGCAAAGGGTCAGATTGCGGCCATGCCAACCGCCAGTGGCCGATGATGAACCAGAACTTTCGCCACCCCGAGATCCTTGAACTGGCTGCCCAAAGCGGCAAGGTCACTGTCGAAGGGCTGGCCCAGCATTTTGGTGTCACCCTCCAGACCATCAGGCGCGATCTGACCGACCTCGCAGAGGCTGGCCAGCTCGAGCGGGTGCACGGCGGGGCCATCTTGCCGTCCGGCACGGTTAACATCGGCTACGCCGACCGGCAGATTCTGTTCGAGGCCGAGAAACGGGCAATGGCCCGCGCCTGTGCAGCGCTGATCCCCGACGGGGCCTCGCTTTTCCTTAACATCGGCACCACGACCGAGGCGGTGGCACATGCCCTGATGCAGCATCGCAACCTGATGGTGGTGACGAACAACATGAACGTTGCCCGCATCCTGACCGGGCATCCTGATTGTCAGGTGATCCTTGCCGGGGGCATCCTGCGGCGGGCGGACGGGGGGCTGACCGGCGACCTTACGGTGCAGACGATCCGCCGGTTCAAATTCGACTATGCCGTCATCGGCTGTTCCGCCCTGGACAGCGACGGGGACCTGTTGGACTTCGATATCTCAGAGGTCGGGGTAAGCCAGGCGATCCTGGATCAGGCCCGGCAGGCGATCCTTGTGGCGGACCATTCCAAGTTCCAGCGGGCTGCCCCGGCGCGCATCGCATCGCTTAGCCGGATCGATGCTTTCGTAACCGATCGGGCCTTGTCCGAGGATCTGGCCGACCGATGCGAGGACTGGGACACGCGGGTGATCGTGGCGGGCGTCTAGCCTGCCAGAAGGGTGCCCATCCGGCGCATGGCAAGGCTGTAACCCTCAACCCCAAAGCCCGCGATCACGCCTTCGGCGCGGGCCGAGACATAGGAATGATGGCGAAAGCTTTCGCGCTTGTGGATGTTGGAGATGTGAACCTCAAGCACCGGCCTGTCAAAGGCGTTCAACGCATCCAGAACCGCGACAGAGGTATGGCTAAGGGCACCAGGGTTGATGATGATCCCGGCAGACTTTTTGCGGGCCTCGTGGATCCAGTCGACGATCTGGCCTTCCCAGTTGGACTGCAAAAGCTCGCAGGTCAGGCCAAAGTCGGAGGCCAGCTTGGCGCAGGCCGCCCCCACATCCTCAAGCGTGTCATAACCGTAAATCTCGGGCTGGCGCTGACCCAGAAGGTTAAGGTTGGGGCCGTTCAGAATGGTGATGTGCTTGGTCATGGCCGGACTGTCCTGCGAAATAGTGTTGCGGGGCGAATACGCTGAGTGGCGACCGAAATCAATGTTGATGGGTCCTTGGGGCAGGGCAGGACGCACCGGTAATCGTAAAGTTGTCGCCCGATCGGGGGCGGCGCGCCTGATAAACAGCTTGCCGGTCGATCACCTCCGCACAGACGCTGACCGTGACGCACAAAGGCTGATGATCGGCATGCCTTTCCCGGCGGTGTCGGCATGAATGTGGATGTTGTCAAAACCACCCCGCCGAAGGTGGTCCAGAAGGGCCTCTTTCTCGACCCAGAACGTGATGTCCTGCAAGCCGCCTTCCCAGTAGGCAGGGATGCTCGTCTGATAGTTGCGGATCATGTAGCTGCGGGCGAACATCTTGTAGCTGTGATCGCCTCCGTCAAACTCCTGATCCAGCGTTGGGACAAAGGCTGTGCGACTGTTGGATGGGCGCTGATGACTTCGGCGTCATAGTAGTGCGTCCACAGGTAAATGTGATCCGACTTTGCCATCGCCGCCGACAGGAACTCAAAGGGTGTTTGAAGATGGTAAAGCACGCCCGAGGCAAAGATCAGGTCAAAACGCTGTGGTGTTTCGCGCAAGAACCCAAGGCCATCGCCAAACTCGAAAGTTGCATCGAACTTGCAAATCTCTTTCAGGCATAGGCATTTGAGGAAGTTAAAGGAATTGGCCTCGACCGAGGTGATCGATGCGACCCCCTGCTGCAACAGGCCAAGGGTCTGATAGCCTTCGAACGGGCCGATCTCGCAGACCGACTTGCCCGTCAGGCCTCCCGGAAGTGTCTTGGCCAACCAATCGACCCGGCGATCACCAAACATCTCGACAGTGCCCGAGGTTTCAACATTGGGCAGTCGCGACTTCCAGGTGTCTTCGAAGATATCCGCGATGGTCTGGGCCGACGGCGTTCGCGTCTCGTAGCGGGCGCGCAGTATCCCTTCGCCCGAGGCGGGCAGGCCAGCGTCCTTTGCGCCCAAGATCCTGCGGGACAACCGCCCCAGCATCTTTCGCATCATATGCTTTGCCGCCTGCTTGGGCCTGCGATGGTGCCTGTCAGGGGCATGAAAGCTCCAATTTCGTTTCTCAAGGACGTGCGAACCGACAGCTACGGGTCGGAGGGTCGGATACGATGGATTGGGGGCGAGTTCAACGATGATGGCCGCCAACCGGCCCGGGTGACTGGCCCAAGGCCGGGAAGGGCTCGCGTCGGATGTGTCTTGCCGGTGGTACCCGCGGCGGGACTCGAACCCGCACGGCCTTGCGGCCAAGGGATTTTAAGTCCCTGATGTCTACCATTCCACCACGCGGGCTTCGTTGTTTTCCGGCGGCTAAAGCCCACCCGTCGTCCTCGTGCGGTCTGGCGCAGGAGGCGGCCAGATTTGTCGCAAAGGGCAAGGGTAGGCTTTCACCACACAGTCACAACGAGAACGTTGGTATCAACGTCCCCCGCAAGGGTAAATCCTCAACTCGTGCATTAGGCTCAACCTTTGGCATTCCACCAAGGGCCTGGCTTGCATCCAACCTGTTGGCTATAGCGCCTGCTCTGGCGGCAGGGTAAGCAATCGCCGCTCTCCCAGCCAACGGTTCATCCGCAGCGCCTCGCGCAGCACGAGCTGGGCCTCATCGTCCCGCCCCAGACCCATCAGCGTCAGAGCCTTGCCGGTCAGGGCGGCAACATGGCGGGGGTCGATTTCCAGCGCCCGTTCCAGGTCAACCAGGGCCGGGGCATAGTCCTGACGCAGGAAGTTGGCGAAGGCGCGTTGATTGTAGCCCTCTGCGTAGTCGGGACAGTATTCGACGAGGCTGTCGAGAACGTCGCGCGCACCTATAAAGTCGCTCATCTGCCGCCGTCGCATTCCTTCGTCCAACAACTCTTGGGCGCGGGAATCCGGGGCATCGGTCCAAAGTTGCCACAGCCCATTGGATAAGACCCTTGCCTCGGTCTCATCGCGCGAAACCCTCAGATCTTGCAGAATGTCATCCTTGGCCGCTTCATGGTCAGGATTTGACGGGCAAACCTGCTGGGCGGCGGCGGGCAAGGCAATGCAAATGCTAAGGATGGCGACGGCGTGTTTCATACCTATCAATCATGGAGCGATCTGGTCACCGGTCAAGGGGGGCGGCTCAGGCGGCAAAGCCTTCTTCCTTGACCGCTTGCATCGCGACGTAGGTGGATGTGTTGGCCACATAAGGCAAAGTGGAGATGCGTTCGGCCAGAACCGCCCTGTACGCTGCCATGGTGCTGGTGCGCACTTTCAACAGATAATCGAATGCTCCGGCAATCATATGGCACTGCTCAATCTCGCCGACCTTCAGGACCGCGGCGTTGAAGGCGTCCAGGGCCGATTCACGGGTGTCGGACAGTTTCACCTCGACAAAGGCCACATGGTCCCGGCCCAGAAGGATCGGATCAAAGAGGGCCCGATAACCTCTGATAACGCCATTGTCCTCAAGCCGTTTCAGCCGCGCCTGGACCGGAGACTTGGACAGGCCGACCTTCTGCGCCAGCGCCGTGACGCTGATCCGACCATCGACGGCCAGAACGTCGAGAATCTTGGTGTCAAATACGTCAAGGTCCGCAGTTCGTTCAGCCATAAAACCACCCATTTTTCGGAACATTATGCCGTCATGCCGCTGGAATGGGGCAAAACGACCTGAAACATTGGTCTAGTGTAGACGAATTCTTTTGGAGAGTCATCCGATGTCTACCCCCCATCCGGTCAAGCTGCGGCCCCACATTGACGATGCAATGTATGCCGATCAGGGCACCATTCTAGACCGCCTCAGGGCCGAGGCTGCACTGACCTTGTCAGAGCGTCAGGCCATCTCGGCCGATGCTGCCGGATTGGTCCGCAAAATCAGGTCCTCGTCCGATCCCGGACTGATGGAGGTGTTCCTGGCCGAATATGGCCTGTCCACCGATGAAGGCATTGCCCTGATGTGCCTTGCCGAGGCGCTGTTACGGGTGCCCGATGCCGAAACCATCGACGCCCTGATCGAGGACAAGATCGCCCCGTCCGACTGGGGCCAGCACCTTGGCAAATCCGCCTCGTCTCTTGTCAATGCCTCGACCTGGGCGCTTTTGCTGACGGGCCGGGTGCTGGATGATGACACCCCCGGCATCACCCGCCACCTGAGGGGGGCGATCAAGCGGCTGGGTGAACCTGTGATCCGTTCGGCCGTCGCCCGTGCCATGCGCGAAATGGGCCGCCAGTTTGTCCTTGGCGAAACGATCGGCAAAGCGATGACCCGGGCCGCAGGCATGCAGGCAAAGGGGTTCACTTACAGCTACGACATGCTGGGTGAGGCTGCCCGGACCGAGGCCGACGCCCGCAGCTATCACCTGTCCTATTCCCGCGCCATTTCGGCCATCGCTACTGACTGCACCCACGGCAGCGTCGCCCAGAATCCCGGCATCTCGGTCAAGCTGTCAGCCTTGCACCCCCGGTACGAAGTCGCTCAGGCCGACCGGGTGATGGAGGAACTGGTTCCCCGCGTCCGCGCCCTTGCCCTTCTGGCCAAGGCAGCGGGCATGGGGTTCAACATCGACGCCGAAGAGGCCGACCGCCTGTCCCTGTCGATTGATGTGATCGAGGCGACCCTGTCGGACCCGGCGCTGAAAGGCTGGGATGGTTTCGGCGTCGTGGTGCAGGCCTTTGGTCAACCGGCCGGGCCTGTCATCGACTGGCTGCACGACCTCGCAACCCGCCTCAACCGCAAGATCATGGTGCGTCTTGTCAAAGGCGCCTATTGGGACGCCGAGATCAAGCGGGCTCAGGTCGAAGGGATGCCCGGTTTTCCGGTTTTCACCAACAAGGCGGCGACCGACATCAGCTATATCGCCAATGCCCGCAAGCTTTTGGGCATGACGGACCGGATTTATCCTCAGTTTGCCACCCACAATGCCCACACGGTTTCGGCGGTCTTGCACATGGCCAAGGCGATGGGCATCGGCCCGGACAGGTTCGAGTTTCAGCGGCTGCACGGCATGGGCGAGACGTTGCATACCCTTGTCCTCAAGGCGCAGGGCACCCGCTGTCGGATCTATGCACCCGTCGGGGCACACGAGGATCTTCTGGCCTATCTGGTGCGCCGGTTGCTGGAAAACGGGGCAAACTCGTCCTTCGTAAATCAGATCGTCGATGAAGAGGTCCGGCCAGAGGTCGTCGTCGCCGATCCATTCGGTGCGGATCTGACGGCCCCGGACCTGCCAACTGGTCCGCAGCTATTTGAGCCGTCCCGCGTGAACTCTGCCGGGTGGGACATCACCCATACCCCGACGCTCGAGCGGATCGAGGCTGGGCGTCGGCCCTACCTGACCCATGTCTGGACGTCCGCCCCGATCTTGGCTTCGGGACGGGCAAGCGGTGATCAGGCAAGCGGTGATCAGGCAAGCAGTGATCAGGCAAGCAGTGATCTTGCCAAGCCGGTGCAGAACCCGGCCAACCCGGCGGACGTGGTCGGGCAGGTGGTCGCGGCGACGGCGCAGGATGTGGCGGCGGCCTTTGACGGGGCAAGGCCCTGGCAAATCCCCGTCACCGACAGGGCCGCGATTTTGCGGCGCGCCGCCGATGCTTATGAGGCGAACGCGCCAGAGCTGTTCGCCCTATTGGCCCGCGAGGCGGGGAAAACCCTTGCCGATGCCGTGGGCGAAGTCCGCGAGGCGGTGGATTTCCTGCGCTACTACGCGGCCGAAGCCGAGAGTGCAGGAGAGTGCGCCGCCCGCGGGACCTGGTCCTGCATCAGCCCATGGAACTTCCCACTTGCCATTTTCACCGGCCAGATTGCGGCGGCGCTGGCTGCGGGCAATGCCGTTCTGGCCAAACCGGCAGAGCAAACGCCACTCATCGCGGCAAGGGCCGTCGCGCTCTTGCAGGCGGCGGGTGTGCCGGTCAGTGCCCTTCAGCTATTGCCTGGCGGCGTTGCCGCCGGGGCCGCCGTCGTCGCCGAGGCGCGGGTCGCAGGCGTGGCCTTTACCGGATCGACGGGTACCGCCCGCAAGATCCGGGCATCCATGGCGCAGCACTGCGCCCCCGGCACGCCGCTGATCGCCGAGACGGGCGGGCTAAACGCCATGATCGTGGACAGCACGGCCCTGCCAGAACACGCGGTCAGGGACATCGTCAACGGTGCCTTCCGCTCGGCCGGGCAACGCTGTTCAGCGCTGCGCTGCCTGTATGTGCAGGAGGACATCGCACCAAAACTCATGCGCATGCTTGCGGGGGCCATGGACGAGCTGCAGGTGGGGTCGCCATGGCAGCTGGCCACAGATCTTGGGCCGGTCATCGACGAGGCGGCGCATAGAACGATTGCGGACCATATTGCCGTTGCCCGGTCCGAAGGTCGGGTGCTGCATGCCCTGGAGGCGCCGGCAGCGGGGCATTTCATCGCCCCTACGGTGATCCGCCTTGGCAGCATTTCGGAACTGGAGCGGGAGATCTTCGGACCGGTGCTGCATGTGGTGACTTTCAAGGCTGCAGAGCTGGACAAGGTCATCGGGGCCATCAATGCCACCGGCTACGGTTTGACCTTTGGCCTGCACACCAGGATCGATGACAGGGTTCAGCATATCGTGGACCGGATCACGGCCGGCAACATCTACGTCAATCGTAACCAGATCGGTGCGGTGGTCGGAAGCCAGCCCTTTGGGGGAGAGGGCCTGTCCGGAACAGGACCCAAGGCCGGGGGGCCACATTATCTGCCGAGGTTCCGCGCGCCTGCCGCAGCGCCCGCAATCCCCCGGACAGGGTGGGCAGGGGGCGAGGATACGGCCTCTCTCGCTGACAAATTACGCCGGGCAGGGCCAGGACCAGCCTTGCCGGTCACTGACATGCCGGGGCCGACGGGTGAATCGAACCGCCTTGGTCAGGTCGCCCGGCCGCCGATTCTGTGTCTTGGTCCGGGGCGCGAGGCGGCTGAGGCGCAGGGCCAGGCGGTCGCGGCGCTCGGAGGCGTGCCTGTTGTTGCGGAAGGACAGGTCGAGGGCGACGCGCTGGAGGCGCTGGGGCCAATTGGCGGGGTGATCTGGTGGGGCACTCGGGACCTTGCCAGCCAATACGAGGCAGCCCTGGCCAGACGACCCGGCCCACTGGTGTCGCTGATCACCGCAATGCCCGACGCGGCCCATGTCGTGCTTGAGCGGCACGTCTGTGTGGACACGACCGCAGCCGGGGGTAACGCCGCCCTTCTGGCGGCAGTTTAGGACGGGTCAGGTAAGGTGGGTTAAAACCCACCTTACGCCGTCCCAGCCTCTTGACCGTCCGGGGGGCATCGCACAGGGTCTGCCTCATGTTTCCGATCCGCGATCACAACCCCAGCCGGCACAGGCCCTACGTGACCTACACGCTGATCGCGATCAATGTCGCGGTCTACCTCTGGACGCTTGTCGCGATCCAGACGGACCGGCAGCTTTACGACCTCTATTATTGCTGCGCCATGATCCCGGCGCGGATCTCTGCGGGACAGAACTACGTCTCTCTCGTGACTTCGATTTTTCTTCATGCCGGGTTCCTGCATCTGGCGGGCAACATGTTGTTCCTGTGGATTTTCGGGGACAACCTGGAAGACGAGATGGGCCACTTCGGCTTTCTGATCTTCTACCTTGCCGCCGGGGCCGGGGCGGATCTGGCCCAATGGGTCGCAGCCCCCTGGTCGCCGATCCCGCTGGTCGGGGCATCGGGGGCCATTGCAGGCGTGATGGGCGGCTACTTGTTGCTGTTCCCCAAGGCCAAGGTCGATATCCTGATCTTTCTCATCGTGTTCATCCGGATCCTGCCCATTCCGGCGTGGATCATGTTAGGGCTGTGGTTCGGCCTGCAGCTGTTCAACGGGATCGGCACTGATGCCTCGGAGGCTGGCGTGGCCTACTGGGCCCATGCCGGCGGGTTCATCATCGGCTTTGTCCTGACGCTACCGCTTTGGCTGCGGCTGGGGGGGCCATCCTTCTGGTGGCGCACCCACGGCCATCCGCCACACCCCGAGGCGACCTATGCCCTGACCCCCAGCCGGATCCCCCGGATCCCCCGCAACCGTTAGGAGGCCAAGCTGCCCGTTCCTGTTCTTGACGCCATCGCCGTGACCAGCACCGATATCCCCCGCTCACTGGCCTTCTACCGCCTCCTCGGGTTTCAATTCGCCGAGCCAGAGGCCGAGGCCCAACATGTTGAGGCCGAAACGGCACCGGGTGCGGTCCGCCTGATGATCGACAGCGCCGGCCTGATGGAAAAGCTGACCGGATCCGTGCCGCATCCGGCCAACCACGCTTCGTTCGGGCTGCTGTGCGAGACCCCCGCCGAGGTTGACCGGATCGTCGAGGGTCTCGTGCTGGCCGGGCATCCGGTGCCGTCCCCACCCCAGGATGCCTTCTGGGGGCAGCGGTATGCCACGGTCATCGACCCTGATGGCTACCTGATCGACCTTTTCGCAGCGTTGTGAGGACCGCGTAAGGTGGGTCATGACCCACCTTACCTGACCCATCCTGCCTAAACGTCCTGCTTTGCCGCCAGCGTCGCCGCGACCTTGCGCAATTCAAACTTCTGGATCTTTCCGGTCGAGGTTTTGGGCAGCTCCTGAAAGACGACCCGTTTGGGCGTCTTGAACCCGGCAAGCCGCTCTCGCACGAAGCGGATCAGCTCCGCCGCTTCGACCGTCGCGCCCTCGCGCAGTTCGACAAAGGCGCAGGGCACCTCTCCCCAGGTCTCGTCCGGCATGGCCACAATGGCACAAAGGTTCACCGCCGGGTGGTGCATCAAGGCCCCTTCGACCTCGACGGAGGACACGTTTTCGCCGCCCGAGATGATGATATCCTTTGCCCGATCGGCGATCTGGATATGGCCGTCGGGATGTTGGACGGCAATGTCTTCGGAATGAAACCACCCCCCCTTAAAGGCCTTCTCGGTCGCCTCGGGGTTCCGATAGTATCCCTTCATCACCCCATTGCCGCGAAACACGATCTCTCCCTGGGTGACGCCGTCACGGGGGACGGGCACAAGGTCAGCATCCACCACGCCAACAGGTTCCAGATGCGCCATTGTCACCCCTTGGCGCGCCTTTCGGGCCGAGCGGTCATCGCCCGGCAACCCGTCCCAATCGGGCAGCCACATGCTTTCCAACCCTGGCCCGTAGGTTTCCGTCAGCCCGTAGACCTGAGTGATGTTGAAACCCATCCTCTCGATCCTGGCCAATGTTGCCGGGGCCGGGGGGGCACCTGCTGTCATCACCTCGACGGTGTGATCAAAGGCCCGACGATCATTCTCGGGGGCATTGACCAGCAGGTTGAGCACGATAGGCGCCCCGCCGAAATGGGTGACTTTTTCATCTGCGATGGCGGCAAAGATATTGCGGGCGGTGACGTCCCGGCAGGCGACAAGGGTGCCGCCCAGAACCGGGATCATCCAAGTGTGGCACCAGCCGTTGCAATGAAACAAGGGCGAGATGGTCAGGAGCCGGGGAAACAGTTGCATCCTCCAACCTACCACCTGACCCATCACGTTCAGATAGGCCCCCCTGTGATGGTAGACGACCCCCTTCGGCCGCCCGGTTGTCCCGGACGTGTAATTCAGGGCAAGGCTTTCCCATTCGTCCTTTGGCCAAATCCAGTGAAAGTCCGGCGCACCCGTCAGCAGGAAGCTTTCGTAGTCGGTCTGCTCACCGATGCCCTTGATTCCGGCCTGGGGGTCGGGCACCTCGATCACCAGCGGCCTTGGCCCGGTCATCAGGTCCCGCGCTGCCATCGCCAGCGGCAAAAACTGGCTGTCGACCAGCATCAGTTTGGCCTGCGAATGGTCCAGGATGTAGGCGACCGTATCGACATCGAGCCGGATGTTGATGGTGTTAAGGACCGCCCCACAGGCGGGCACGCCAAAGGTCGCCTCCATATGGGCAGGCACGTTTGGCAAGAGCGTTGACACGACGTCGCCGGGCATGACCCCGGCCCCCGCCAGCGCCCCGGCGAGGCGCGATACCCGGGCAAAGGTCTCGGCATAGCTTTGTCGCAGGTCGCCATAGACGATCATCTCCCGGTCCGGAAAGATGTCCGCCGCGCGCGCCAGAAAGCTGAGCGGAGTCAGAGGGACGTAGTTCGCAGCGCATTTGTCCAGGCCGGTCTCATCCTGCATCCACCCCATGACGGTTCCTCCCAAACGTGATGTCGCTTGACCGTCAGACTAAATGCAGGACACTCGACCGCACAACGCGGGATTTTGCAGAATGCCGGGGGCCGGTCTGGCTCCACCGGCGGCGGCGAGCAGGCAGGACGACAGAGCGACATGATCATCAGCCGGGGCCGGGGCTACATCTTTGTCCACATCCCCAAGACCGGGGGAACCGCGATGGCGCTGGCGCTTGAGGCGCGGGCGATGAAGGACGACATCCTGATCGGCGACACCCCCAAGGCCCGGCAAAGGCGCAAGCGTCAGGCCGCCCTGCAAGGGGCGGGCCGGATCTGGAAACATTCGACCCTTGCCGATATCGAAGGCATCGTTGCGCGGGAAGAATTGGACGATTTTCTGATCTTCACCCTTGTCCGCAACCCCTGGGACAGAGTGGTGAGCTACTACCACTGGCTGCGCGAGCAGACCTTTGACCAGCCTGCCGTCAAATTAGCCCAAGGCACCGATTTCAGAGGATTTCTGAATGCCCCCCAGACCCAAAGGGCGCTGATGGCGAACCCCTATGATCGCTATGTCCGCGATGGGGCAGGCAGGCTGCCGAACCCCGTTTTCCTGCGGTTGGAGCATCTGCAAGAGGATCTGGACCAGATTGCCCCCCGCCTCGGGTTTCGCCCAGACATGGGACGGGCCAACACGTCGCCCCGCGATCGGGACTGGCGGGTCTACTATACAGACCAAGACGCGGCCCTGTTAGGCCGCGTCTGCGGGGCCGATGTTGCCCGGTTCGGCTACCGGTTCGATCCCGGCGCTTAGGTCGGCTCAGGCGGCCTTTTTCTTGCCCGAGCCATAGACCCCGTAGAAGGTCTTGCCGCTGTCGGCCATCTCGCGCAGCAGGGCAGGCGGGGCGAAACGGTCGCCATATTCGGCGACCAGCGCGTCGCACCGCTCGACCGCATAAGCCGCCCCCAGCATATCGAGCCAGGAGAACGGGCCGCCGGACCAGGGCGCAAAGCCCCAGCCAAGGATCGCCCCTACGTCGCCTTCGCGGATGTCGGTGAGCACGCCGTCCTCAAGCGCCCGAACCGCCTCCAGCACCTGCGCGAAGAGAAGGCGTTGCTGCACCGTCACAAGATCGGGCTGATCCTCGGCCAAGGGATACCGCTCGGACAGGCCCTCCCACAGGCCGGTGCGTTTGCCTGCCTCGTCGTAGGCGTAGAACCCGGCCTTGGCCTTGCGGCCCAGACGTCCTTCATCCGCCAGCCAAAAGATCACCTCATCAGCGGCATCGTCGTAGTCGGACCCAAGCGCGGCCTGTGTCGCCTTGGCGATCTTGACCCCAAGGTCGATCGAGGTTTCGTCGGTCAGCTGCAACGGACCAAGGGGGAGGCCGACCAGTTTGGCCGCGTTTTCGATCAGGGCCGGGGCGACCCCCTCTTTGACCATGCGCACGCCTTCGTTGATGTAGGGCAGGATGCAGCGGTTGGCGTAGAAGAACCGCGCATCATTTACCACGATCGGGGTCTTGCGGATTTGTCGGACGAAATCGAGCGCCTTGGCCACGGCGCCGTCGCCGGTCTCAGCCCCCTTGATGATCTCGACCAGCAGCATCTTGTCGACCGGTGAAAAGAAGTGGATGCCGATGAATTGCTCTGGCCGGACACTGGCCTTGGCCAGTTCGCCGATTGGAAGGGTCGATGTGTTGGTGGCAAAGATGCAATCTTCGCCCACGACCGCCTCGACCTTCTTGGTCATCTCGGCCTTGACGCCGACATCCTCGAACACCGCCTCGACGATGAGGTCGCAACCTTTCAGGGCGTCAAGATCGGGGGTCGCAGTGATCAGGCCAAGGACGGCCTCTTTCTTTTCAGGCGTCACCTTCTTGCGCGAGATTCCTTTGTCCAGATGGGCGGTCGTATAGGCCTTGCCCTTGTCGGCGGCCTCCTGATCACGGTCGATCAGCACCACTTCGATCCCGGCCAGAGCGGACACCAGCGCAATCCCGGCACCCATCATCCCGGCGCCCAGAACACCGACCTTCTTGACCCGCTGATCAGGGGCCTCAGGGCGGTTGGCACCTTTTTCAAGCGCCTCCTTGTTGATGAACAGGCTGCGGATCATGGCGGACGAGGACGGGTTCATCAGGATATTGGTGAACCACCGGGCCTCGATCCTGAGCGCTACGTCAAAGGGGACCATCGCCCCCTCGTACACGGCTGCCAGCAGGGCCTTGGCGGCAGGATAAACGCCCATCGTCTTGCCGTTGACCATGGCCGAGGCACCGACATAGGTCATGAAACCGGCAGGGTGATAGGGGGTGCCACCGGGCATCTTGTAGCCCTTTTGATCCCAGGGCTTGACGATATCGGCGTCCTTGGCGGCCAGTACCCAAGCCTTCGCTGAACTCAGCAGGTCCTCCGCTGGCACGACCTCGTCGATGACCCCGGCGCGCAGGGCGCCTTTCGGATCATTCAGCTTACCCTCGAGCAACAAGGGAGAGGCGGCCATCGCCCCCATCTTGCGCACCAGGCGGGTGGTGCCGCCCGCCCCGGGAAAGATTCCGACCATGATCTCTGGCAGTCCGATCTTGGCCTTGGGGTTGTCGGCGGCAAAGATGCGGTGGCAGGCCAGCGGCAGTTCCAGCCCGATGCCCAAAGCGGTCCCGGGCAGGGCGGCAACAATGGGCTTGCCCCCTTTCAGGGTCTTGGGGTCCATGCCCGCCCGCTCGATCTTGCGCAGCATCTTGTGGCCAGCCATGGTAAAGTCGAACAGGCCCTGGGCCGGGTCCTCGCCGCTTTCCTCGCGGATCGTGGCCAGCACATTAAGGTCCATGCCCCCGGCGAAACTGTCCTTGGCGGAGGTGATGATGACGCCCTTGACCGCATCATCGGCCAGACAGTCGTCAATCATGCCGTTCAGGTCGGCCATCGCATCGCGGCTCAGGACATTCATGGACTTGCCGATGGTGTCCCAGGTGATGATGGCGACGCCATCGGCATCTTTGATCATGGTAAAGTCGGACATAGGTCACTCCTTCAGGAAATGGCGGTCAGCCTGACGCCGCGGTTCCGAACGGAAAAGGTCAGGGCGGGGGCTGGAACAGGGTGGATACGGCGCGGAAGGGTGGGCCGCGATCAGGCGGTTCTTGCCTCGCCTCGGGCTGACAATCCAGCAAAGGTCGCGGGTTGATGGGCGGTGTATTGCACCATCTCTACGGCCAGATTGCCGTCCGTGAACGCGCAATAGTAGATGATTGAGGCACCCGTCGTCTGAACCCCGCCGGGATACACATGATCCCAACCGACCCAGATGCGGAAACGTTTCTTGCGCATCAATTCGATGGCCGACAGCCGCCAGCGGACCTCGAGAATGCCCAGGTTCTGATAGCTGTCGGACAGGCCCTGCAATCCTTCCACCAGATCCGCAGAGGTCTTGTACACCAGAACCTCGTCGGCCAGATGAATGGACAGCGGAAACCGAAAGGAGGCGACCATGCCCGCGACATTGTCGGAAAGCATCATTTCCGACTAGCAGTCGAGAAATTTTGTTACTGATTTGAGCACGGCTTTGAAACATCCCTGCGCGTATTTGTTGTCGATACTGCACCCAAACGGCGTTTGAGACAATAGAGTGATCAGGACTGGACCGGGAACCGGAACTTCCTCGCAAAAGGTTCACTGGACCCAGTGGCAGTTGCACCGAACGGACTGGCCGGTCCAATGCCCTCGGAAGCAGCCCAGAACAGACCACGCTGATTGGACGATCAACCGGGGCAGACCGGATCCTCCTGATCATCTCGATCAGACCCGCTCGATTATGGTGGCAGCACCCATGCCAGACGCGATGCAAAGCGTTGCAAGGCCAACGCCCTTGCCGGTCCGCTCCAGCTCGTCCAGCAGGGTGCCGATGATAATGGCCCCGGTCGCGCCAAGAGGATGGCCCATCGCGATAGAGCCGCCGTTCACGTTGACCTTTGCGCTATCCACGTCGAAGCGCTGCATGAACCGCAGTACGACAGAAGCAAAGGCCTCGTTCACCTCAAACAGGTCAAGGTCCGAGATCGACATACCACTGTCGGCCAGGATCTTTTCGGTCACCGGAACAGGGCCAGTCAGCATGATGGTGGGATCGGTGCCGATCTTGGCGGTGGCACGAATGCGGGCACGGGGGGTCAGGCCATATTTCTCGCCAAAGGCCTTCGACCCGATCAGGACACCCGCCGCCCCGTCCACGATGCCGGACGAATTGCCCGCGTGGTGGATGTGGTTGATCCGCTCCAGATGGGGGTATTTCATCAGGGCGACCTTGTCGAAGCCGGGCATCACTTCGCCCATGTCCTTGAAGGCGGGCTTTAGGGCGCCGAGGGACTGCATATCGGTCTGCGGACGCATGTATTCGTCGGTCGACAGGATCGGCAGGCCATTCTGATCGCGGACTGTGATCATCGACCGGGCAAAGCGGTTGTCGTCCCAGGCCGCCTTGGCGCGGCGCTGGCTTTCAACCGCCAACTGGTCCGCCTCGTCCCGGGAAAACCCGTATTCGGTGGCGATGATGTCGGCGCTGATGCCCTGGGGCACGAAATAGGTGTCCATGGCGACCGACGGATCGGCGGCAATGGCAGCACCGTCCGATCCCATTGGAACCCGGCTCATCATTTCGACGCCGCCCGCGATATAGGCTTCGCCCGCGCCGCCACGGACCTGGTTGGCGGCCAGGTTGACGGCCTCCATCCCCGAGGCGCAAAAGCGGTTGATGGCAAGACCAGGGATCGACTGGTCAAGATCCGAGGCCAGAACAGCCGTCCGGGCCAGGCAGCCGCCCTGCTCGCCGACCTGGGTGACATTGCCCCAGATGACATCCTCGACAGCGCGACCTTCGAGGCCGTTGCGGTCCTTGAGGGCATTGAGAACCGCTGCCGACAAGCGGACAGAGGTCACCTCGTGCAGGCTGCCATCAGGGCGGCCCTTGCCCCGGGGGGTGCGGACGGTGTCATAAATATAAGCGTCAGACATGGGGTCCTCCTTCAGGCGCGGTCGGCAGGCGAGCCGGGCATCAGATCATAGGGATGTTTCCAACCGGGCAGGGCGGCAATGGCGTCCAGCCAGCGGTCGACATTGGAAAAGGCCTTGCGGTCAAAGCCAAAAGGCTCTGGGTAGAACAGGTATCCACAACAGGCCAGATCGGCGATGGTCGGCTCGGCCCCGGTCAGCCAGTCGTGTCCGGAGAGGGCGGCATCCATGACCTTCAGCGCCGAGGTCAGGCGCATCGACAAAAACCCGTTGACCTCGGCGCTGCGCTTGTCCTCGGGCAGAAAGTTCATGTTGAAGCGCAAGGGGCCGGCCACACCGGACACCTTGTGATTATCAAAGAACATCCAGCGCAGAACGTCGCGGCGTTCCGCAGCCGACCGGCCTCCCAGCTTGCCCGTTTTTGAACTGACATAGTCCTGAATGACCCCCGATTGGGTCAGGACCAGATCGCCATCTTCCATGACGGGCACCTCGCCCATGATGTTCAAGGCGCGGAACTCCGGTGTTCGCGTCGCGCCGTTAAAGAAATCGACGTAGACAGGATCCCACTCCGCACCGGCAAGGGTCAGTGTCAGAGCGGCCTTATAGGCATTCCCGCTCTCTCCAAAGCAGTGCAATTTGATCGTCATGTCGTAACCCCTTTCGCGTGACTGCCCTCATCGGACAGGAGATTTTGAGTATTTGGAACGAAGCGAAGCAGCATGGCATGACTTCAACCAATCCTTAACCAAGGTCATCTATCGTCCACCCCGCGGTACAGGCTGGAGAGCCGATGACCGCACGGAGCGAAGCCCCGATCCGCCGTGAAGCGCCCCCGGGCCCGGGGAACACTCGGCCCGGATCGGGGTGAAGCCTTCCTGACCATTCGCTCCGGTCGAAATACTCCCGCCGGAGGCGGCGCGATCCGATATGCGGGCGAGGGCTCATTTCTTGCGGGCCTCCAACTCTGCATTGAACAAGCGCAACCGGTGACCAAAGGTGTCTGCATCGACCACGCTGTCAAAGTTTTCGAACAAGAATGACAGCGCTTCACCTTCATCAAGGCCTGCCTCGGCGGCAAATCGCTTGAGCCGACGATATCCATCCTCTGTCATGGCAACAGGAAATCGGCGGGTCAGGCGCAAGCGTTTCGGCATGGTATCCTCCGGTCGGATGGCCGAGTAAGGTGGGTCATGACCCACCGCCCCGTTCAAAAACTGGCAGCTTCCAGCGCCATAACGGTATCCGCCCCGCTGTTGATCCGGGCCAGGTGCATGGTCGTCGCGGGTAACTGGCGCGCCATGTAGTACCGTCCGGTGGCAATCTTAGTCTCGTAAAACGCCTTGTCCGCTTTCCCCTCATCAAGGGCCGCATGGGCCGCCTTTGCCATTCGGGCCCACATCAGGCCAAAGCAGACGTGCCCCATCATGTGCATGAAATCATAGGATCCCGCCAAGGCATTGTTCGGCGTCTTCAGCCCGTTCTGCATGAAGTAGAGGCCCGCCGCCTGCAAGTCTTTCGACGCCGCTTTGAGGGGGTCGAGGAAATCGGCCTTCAGACGATCATCCCCTTCGTTCTCCTTGATGAAGGCCTTGACCATATCGAAGAACGCCATGACGTGCTTGCCGCCGTCGAGGCCTAACTTGCGGCCCACCAGGTCCAGCGCCTGAATGCCATTGGCCCCTTCGTAGATCATGGCAATCCGGGCGTCGCGGGCGAACTGGGACATGCCCCATTCCTCGATGTAGCCATGACCGCCATAGACCTGCTGCGCTGCCACCGAGTATTCAAACCCCTTATCGGTCAGAAAGCCCTTGATCACCGGGATCATTAGCGAAATCAGCCCATCGGCCTCCTTGTCGTCAAGCCTGTGGGACCGATCGATCAACTGGGCGCCCCAGAGCGTCAGGGCACGGGCGCCTTCGACAAAGCTTTTCTGGTCCATCAGGTTGCGGCGGATATCGGGGTGTACGATGATCGGGTCGGCGGATTTCTCCGGGTACTTCGCCCCCGTCACATCGCGGCCCTGCAGCCGGTCGTTGGCATAGGCCACGGCGTTCTGGTACGCGACCTCCGCCTGGGCATAGCCCTGAAGTCCGACAGCCAGCCGGGCCTCGTTCATCATGGTGAACATGGCCCGCATGCCCTTGTGCTCCTGACCCAGAAGGTAGCCCACGGCGCCGTCGTAGTTCATCACGCAGGTCGCATTGCCATGCAGCCCCATCTTTTCCTCGATGGACCCCACTGACACGCCATTGCGCGCGCCCAGCGACCCGTCTTCGTTGACCAGGAACTTTGGCACGATGAACAGGGACACACCCTTGATGCCGTCGGGCCCGCCAGGGATCTTGGCCAGGACGAGGTGGATGATGTTCTCGGACAGGTCTTGTTCCCCGCCAGAGATGAAGATCTTTTGTCCCGTCACCCGGTAGCTGCCGTCGCCCTGCGGCTCTGCCCTTGTCCGCATCAGCGCGAGGTCAGTGCCGCATTGCGGCTCGGTCAGGTTCATGGTCCCGGTCCACTCGCCAGTGATCATCCGCGGCAGGAAGCGGGCCTTCTGTTCGGCGGTGGCGTGTACATTGATCGCCGACACCGCACCGTGCGTCAGCCCGTTATAGACCTGAAACGCCATGTTGGCAGAGCTGAAGAACTCGCCCACGGCCGAATGCAAGACGTAAGGGATCCCCTGTCCACCGTATTCTGGATCACAATCAAGGCCCGGCCAGCCACCTTCGCAGACCTGTTTGTAGGCTTCCTTGAAGCCTGTTGGCGTCCGCACCACACCATTTTCCAGCCTGCAGCCTTCACGGTCGCCAACCGCGTTGAGCGGGGCGAGAACCTGGGTGGCGATCTTGCCGGCCTCTTCCAGCACGGCGCTTGTGAAATCGCGGTCCAGGTCGCTAAAGCCGGGAATGTCCTGGGCGCTCACATCCAGCAGATCGTGCAGGATGAATTGCATGTCTTTGACGGGGGCTGTGTAGCTGGGCATTTCGGGGTCTCCCTTTGGTGGGGCGTGCGTGGGTAGTGGGGGGCTTTGTCAATGTCAGGTTGTGGACGTCTGCTTTTTCAGGCGTTCAAGCTCCTTGGCGCCCCAGTCGATCTGAATCTTGAGTTCGGATATCGCTTCTTCGAGTTCGGCTTTCTGGGCTTCCATCTCGGCCAGGTGGACTTGGGCCAGCTCAAAGGTCTTGGCCAACTGCGTCGTCTTCTGATCCTCCATGTCATAGAGTTCCAGCAACTGCCGGATTTCTTCCAGACTGAAGCCGAAGCGTTTGCCCCGCAGGATCAGTTTGAGCCGGGCGCGATCGCGCTTGGTAAAGTATCGTTTCGTCCCGTCACGTACCGGGAACAAAAGCTCTTTGGATTCGTAAAAGCGCAGGGTTCGTGGTGTGACATCGAAAGTGTCGCACATCTCGCGGATGGTCAGGTTCGTCGTCGGCGTCGTCATGCGAATGCCCTCTTGAGCAACGGTTCGCTTTGCAGGGTGAAGCTTTCGCAGCCAGTATACAAGTAAAGGTGACGTTAACGTAAACAAAACGCCGCGTCATTTTTGGGGTGACGAAAGGTCAGCCTGTATCGGGGCTGGTGCCCCCAACGGCTAGCTCAGGGTGGTGGCTGTCTCATCACGCAGTTTGCGCAACTCTTGCATTGTCTCATCCAGTTGCCGCCGCTGTTCGGCCAGTTCGGCAAGCTGGCGGTCGGCCAGGTCTATCCAGGCGCGCATCTGCACTTGGGTGCCTTCGTGCTCGTAAATCAAAAGCCACTGGCGAATGTCTTCAAGGGCAAACCCAAAGCGGCGGCCGCGCAGGATAAGGGTCATGCGTGCCAGTTCGCGGGGGCCGTAGAACCGCGCTCTTCCGTCCCGCTCGGGGGCGAGGAGCTCGATATACTCGTAGTACCGCAATGTGCGCGGCGTTACGTCGAACCGCGCGCACATTTCCTTGAATGACAAACGGGTGTCGGACATACACGTTCTCCTCCGTTTGAATCTAGTCGGGCTTTGAGTTCTGGGCAACAGCTTCGCATTGCGGCGGGCGGCTTTGGCCTTGCGAAGGACCCCCAAGAGGGGAATGGTGAGGCGACCATGAGAAGGGGCGAGGCACATTGGCCGACGAGAACAAGCAAGAGGCCGAAGCACTGCGCCAGCGTTTGGCCCAGGCGTTCGTCATAGCCCTTCCCCATAGTCGTGCCCTGGGAATGGCCATGGACAAGATCTCCGAAGGACGGGCGGTGATGTCCATGCCCTATGACCCCAAGCTGGTTGGCGATCCCGAGACGGGCGTCATTCACGGTGGGGCTGTCTCGGCGCTCATGGATACCTGTGGCGGTGCGGCTGTCATGGCCCATCCGGCCGGGCCGTTGGGGACGGCAACTCTTGATCTGCGGATCGATTATATGCGACCGGCGACACCGGGGCAGAGGATTTCGGCCCGGGCGGAATGCTACCATATGACCCGCAGTGTTGCCTTTGTCCGGGCGGTGGCGGTGGATGAGGACGATAGCAGACCAGTTGCGACCGCCACCGGCACATTCACCGTGGAATTGCCGAAATGACCGCAAACCTGGTCACATTGCGCTGCGTCGTAAGGTGGGTCTTGACCCACCCCGCCGGGAAAGAAATGACATGAAGCGTCCTGAGCCTGTCCAGGTAGTAAAGCAGCGGCGAGATGCGGCTCTTCAGGCGCTGGTCGGCGGAGTGCCCTATATTCAGTTCCTTGGCATCCGGTTTGATCGCAGGGGGGACGAGCTTACGGCAATCCTGCCGTTCGACGACAAGCTGATCGGAAATCCGATGATCCCGGCCTTGCATGGCGGCGCCACGGCGGCCTTCCTCGAGGTTGCGGCCATCATCGAACTAAGCTGGGCGATGATCTGGGACGAGATGGAGCACCGGCCTGCCGCCGTTCCCCCGGCCGGCCCCGCGTCCGAAGATGCAAAGCCCGCAAATCCGGCCCTGCCGCCTATGCGGCTTCCCAAGACCATCGACTTCACGGTCGACTATCTTCGTTCGGGCCTGCCGCGCGATGCCTATGCGCGGGCGCGGGTGAACCGGTCGGGGCGGCGCTTTGCCAGCGTTCATGTCGAGGCCTGGCAGGACAACCGCGCCCGGCTCTTTGCCCAGGCCACCGGGCATTTCCTGATGCCGGACACAGATGGCTGACGCGATCCTGCCGACCCACAGACGGGTCCTGGCCATTGCCCTGCCCATCGTCGTGTCGAACGCGACTGTCCCGATCCTCGGGGCGGTGGACACAGGCGTTGTTGGCCAGTTGGGCGAGGCCGCCCCCATCGGGGCGGTGGGGATCGGTGCGATCATCCTGACTGGGTTTTACTGGATCTTTGGCTTTTTGCGCATGGGAACGACAGGGCTGGCCAGCCAGGCCCATGGGGCTGGGGATACCGCCGAGGTGTCGGCCCTGCTGAGCCGTGTCCTGCTGATCGGGTTGGGGGCGGGGGCGGCGATGATTGCCCTGCAAATGCCGCTGTTCATGCTGGGTTTCCGGGTGTCGCCGGCCAGCGCCGAGGTCGAAGGGCTGGCCCGGGCCTATATGGGGATCCGCATCTGGTCAGCCCCCGCCGCTATCGCCCTTTACGGCATAACCGGCTGGCTGATCGCCCAGGAACGCACCCGCGCTGTGCTGGTTATCCAGGTCTGGATGAACGGTCTGAACGTGATTCTGGACCTGTGGTTCGTGCTGGGGCTGGGCTGGGGTGTTCAGGGCGTGGCCTTTGCGACCTTTCTGGCGGAATGGTCGGGCCTTCTTCTAGGCCTCTGGATGTGCCGGGTCGCCTTTCGCGGCGGGGCCTGGCGGGATGTCGAGCGCATACTGGACGCCGCGCGTTTGCGCCGGATGGCCAGTGTTAATGGCGACATCCTGATCCGGTCGGTCCTGTTGCAGGCGATTTTCGTCAGCTTCCTGTTCTTTGGGGCAGGCCTGGGCGATGTGCGTCTGGCCGCCAATCAGGTCCTGCTGCAGTTCCTGCACATCACCGCCTATGCCTTGGATGGATTTGCCTTTGCCGCCGAGGCGATCGTTGGCCAGGCCGTCGGCGCCCGCGCCCTGCCTGTGCTGCGCCGGGGGGCGGTGCTGGCAAGCCTTTGGGGGGCTGCGGCCTGTGCCGGCATGGCGCTGGCCTTTGCCCTATGGGGAGGCGCGATCATCGACCTGATGGCGACAGCCCCCGAGGTCCGCGAGGCGGCCCGCGCGTTTCTGCCCTGGATGGTGGGGGCACCCCTGGTTGGCTGTGCGGCATGGATGCTCGACGGTATCTTTATCGGGGCGACCCGCACCCGCGACATGTGCAACATGATGGTCGTCTCGGCCCTGATCTATTTTGCCATTGCCCCGTTCCTGCTGGCCGCCTTTGGCAACCATGGCCTTTGGATGGCCCTGTTGATCAGCTTCGTGACCCGGGCTGCCACCCTTGGCCTGCGCTACCCCGCCCTCGAACGCGCTGTCGCCTGAGTTGGAGAGGCAGGGGGGCTGTCTGCCCCCCACGGGCCTGCGGCCCTCCCCCCGAGGATATTTTGGGCGAGATGAGGGGGGGGGGCGGTTAAGGTGTCAGAGCCAGTCCGAGCGGCCTGTCCCGACGGCATCGGCCACTGTTGCGAAGCCATCCCTTGCCAGCAGCGCGTCGAGCCCATGGGCGATGTCGTCGACGAGGTGGAGTCCCTTGTAGGCAAGTGCTGTGTAGAGCTGCACCGCGCTGGCCCCGGCCCGGATCTTGGCATAGGCCTGTTCGGCGCTGCCGATCCCGCCGACACCGACCAGGGGGAGTGCCGTCAGCGTTGAGAGCCGTGCCAGAACCCGGGTCGATTTTTCAAAGAGCGGCTGGCCGGACAGTCCGCCGGCCTGTGTTTTGTTGGTATTGATCAGCCCATCGCGCGACAGGGTGGTGTTGGTGGCGACGATAGCGGCGATGCCCGCTGCTTTGGCGACCTCGGCCACATCCTCAAGCTCGGCCTCTGTCAGGTCGGGGGCGATCTTGAGGAAGATGGGCAAGGGGCGGGCAAGCCTTTCGTTCACATTCCGCACACCCTCCAGAAGGGCGCCGAGTGCGGCCTTGCCCTGAAGGTCGCGCAGCCGTTCGGTGTTGGGGGAGGAGACGTTGACGGTGGCAAAGTCCAGATGAGCCGCGCAATGGGCCAGCACCGTTGCGAAGTCTGCCGCCCGGTCCGCGCTGTCCTTGTTGGCCCCAAGGTTCAGGCCCAGGATCTGACCGGCAGGGCGGGCCGCCAGCCGCGCCCCGATCGACTCCATCCCGTCGTTGTTGAAGCCGAACCGGTTGATGACGCCCGCGTCCTCGGGCAGCCGGAACAGCCGCGGTTTGGGATTGCCGGGCTGGGCCCGAGGTGTGGCGGCGCCAACCTCTACAAAGCCAAAGCCGCTTTTGCCAAGCGCCTTCAGTGCCACGGCGTTCTTGTCAAAACCGGCCGCCAGCCCGATGGGATTGGGCAAATCAAGCCCCGCGACCCTCGTGCGTAGCCGCGCTGTGCTGACTGCGCCCGAGCGCGGGCCAAGCCCCGCGTTGAGTGCCGTCAGCGCCAGCCCATGCGCCTGTTCCGGGTCGAGCCTGCGCAGGGCGGCGAGTCCGAGGCTGGTCAGCGCCCTCATGCGAGGGGCGGAAACAGGTGTGCGCCGTCCTGCAGGACCAGCACATGGTCCCAGGCCACATCGGTCAAACGCAGGTCCCGGTAGAGGTGTGGAAAGAGCGCCCCGCCGCGGGACGGTTCCCATTTCAGGTCTGCGCCAAGTGGGCCATCGTCGACGGCCAGCAGGACGAGCCCCTCGATATCGGCGAAGTATTTTGCCGCCGTCTCAGCAACCTGGTCGGCTGTCGACAGATGGACATAACCGTCGGCCAGGTCGATGGGGGCACCTGCAGTTTGCCCCTGGGCCTGCAGATCGGCCCATTCGGACGTGAGGAGGAGTTTGTAAATCATCATGGTCATGTCATGCAGCGCCCCGGTAACAGGGTCAAGATGCGGTCCGTCATGAACCCGTCGCGAAGACCTGCGACCAAGTGGCTGAGATGGCTTTGACACCCGGACCATTCCAGACCAAGCTGTTACAATTCAGACCATGCAGGGTGTTTCCCGTCATGACTGCACGTATTTTAGCCTCGACCTGCGTGCTTGCGCTTTGTGCCGGGGCAGCGTCTGCCGATTATTCGCTGACCATTTTACACACCAACGACTTCCACGCCCGGTTTGAGCCGATCAGCGCGTTCGATTCAGGCTGTTCGGCCGAGGATAACACGGCCGGAGAGTGCTTTGGCGGCTCTGCCCGCCTTGTCACGGCTGTTCAGGAAGCACGGGCCCGGTCCAATAACTCCATTCTTGTGGATGGCGGCGACCAGTTCCAGGGCACCCTGTTCTACACCTACTACAAGGGCGCGATGGCGGCCGAGTTCATGAACCTGATGGGCTATGACGCCATGACGGTCGGCAACCACGAATTCGACGATGGCCCCGAGGTTCTGCGCGGCTTTGTCGATTCGGTCAGCTTTCCGATCCTTATGTCGAATGCCGATTTTGCAGGCGAAGAGATGCTTGCCGATGCAATTCAGAAATCGGTCATCATCGAACAGGGTGGTGAGCGGATCGGCCTGATCGGCCTGACGCCGGAAAACACCGCCGAATTGGCCAGCCCCGGACCCAATGTCACCTTCTCTGATCCGGTAGCTGCCGTGCAGGCACAGGTCGATGCGCTGACCGCCGAAGGTGTGAACAAGATCATCGTCCTCAGCCACTCTGGTCTGAACGTGGACACGCGGGTTGCCGAAGGCACCACCGGCGTCGACGTCATTGTCGGCGGACATGACAACAGCCTGCTGTCCAACACCATCGAAGGCGCCAAGGGCCCCTATCCGATCATGGTCGGCGACACGGCCATCGTGCAGGCCTATGCCTACGGCAAGTTCCTGGGCGAGCTGAACGTGACCTTTGACGACAACGGCGTCATTACCGAGGCCGTGGGCGAGCCGATCATCATGGACGCCTCGGTTACCGAGGATGCCGCATCCGTCGCCCGGGTTGCCGAGCTGGCCGCGCCGCTGGACGAGATCCGCAACGAGGTCGTGGCCGAGGCTGTCGACATGATCGTCGGCGACCGGGCGGTCTGCCGCCAGATGGAATGTTCGGGCGGGAACCTGATTGCGGACGCCATGCTTGAGCGGGTTGCAGATCAGGGCATCCAGATCGGGTTCATGAACTCGGGCGGAATTCGGGCCAACATCGACGCGGGCGAAGTCACCAAGGGCGAGATCCTGACGGTGCTGCCGTTCCAGAACACGCTGTCGACATTCTTTGTCAGCGGTCAGGCGATGATCGATGCGCTCGAGAACGGGGCAAGCCAGCACGAGGACGGCTCTGGCCGCTTCCCGCAGGTGGCGGGCATGACCTTTACCGTCGATCTGAGCATGGAGCCGGGTAGCCGGATCAGCGACATCATGGTTGGCGGCGCAGCCATTGACCCGGCAGCCACTTACGGCGTGGTCTCCAACAACTTTGTGCGCAACGGGGGCGACGGCTACGCCATGTTCCGCGATGCCGAGAACGCCTATGACTTTGGCCCCGACCTGGCTGACGTGGTGATCGAGTACATGCAGGCGCAGGGGCCCTATACCCCCTACACTGACGGCCGCATCACGATGAAGTAAGGTCGCCAAAGGCGACCGGATGGGGCGCGTCCTTCGGGGCGCGCCTTTTTCGTTCGGAGGGGGAGTGGGTGTCGTGTTCGGCAACATCACCTCATGACGAAGTAGGCAAACGGAGATGATGGTCCGCCCCCGAATTTGGGACAAAAGGGGACATCAGTGAACATGTGCCGTCGAGGGACACGGGTTTGAAGCGTCGATGGTCTGGCCCGCGATGCTGCGGTCCGCTAGGCTGAGATCTGGACGGTTAGGATCGAGGGGGCTGGTCGATGTGTGGACGTATGGCAATCACTCTGCCCCATGACGCGATGGCGCAGATGTTTGAGGCGGTGCCTGCCAATGACCTGCCCGATGTGCCCAACTACAACGTCTGTCCGACGGTTCAGATCCATGTCGTCCAGTCGGACGAGGGGACCCGCCGATTGCGCCCGATGCGCTGGGGCTTTGTGCCCCAGTGGTACAAGGCGCCCAACGACGGCCCGCTTCTGATCAACGCCCGGGCCGAAACGATTGCCGAAAAGCCTGCCTTTCGCGCCGCGGCCCGCGAACGCCGCTGCCTGATCGTGGCAACGGGGTTCTACGAATGGACGGTGACCGAGGAGAAGGCCCGTCTGCCCTGGTACATCACCCGGTCGGATGGCACCCCTTTGGTCTTTGCTGGAGTCTGGCAGAACTGGGAACGCGATGGCCAGGCTTTGACGACCTGTGCCGTGGTGACGACCGGGGCCAACCAGTCCATGTCGCGCATTCACCACCGGATGCCTGTCGTGCTCGAGGCTGTCGACTGGCCACTCTGGCTGGGTGAGGCGGGCAAGGGGGCTGCCGTCCTGATGAAGGCTGCACCGGAACAGACGCTGCGCTTTCACCGCGTCGGGACCGAGGTAAACTCGAACCGCGCCAGCGGTCCCATGCTCATCGAACCGATTGAGGGCTGAGGCCCGGCGCAGCCCTCGCCTTCTGGATGGCTGCCCGCTAGGCTCTTCCCGAAGAGCGGAGCGGAGGGGATCATGGAAGGTTTTGACGAGACTACCTTTGGCACGCTGAACGCGGACGACTACGACGCCCTGCACGACCCCGGCACAACGGCGGAGTCCGTGGCTCTTATCTCGGAGCTGGCCGGGCAGGGCCGCATTCTGGAGCTGGCAATCGGCACCGGGCGGATGGCGCTGCCCCTTGTCGCGCTGGGCCATGATGTTTCGGGCATCGAAGGCTCGCCCCTGATGGTCGAAAAGCTGCGTACGAAGCCGGGGGGCGAAGCGATCGAGGTGGTCATTGGAGACTTTGCCGACGTGGCCATCGACGGGCCGTTCGATCACGTCTTTCTGGTGTTCAACACCTTCTTCAATCTGCTCAGCCAGGAGGCGCAGGTGCGCTGTTTTGCAAATGTCGCCCAGCGGCTGACCGAAGGGGGCACCTTCCTCGTCGAGACCTTCGTGCCCGATCAAAGCGGTTTTGCCGATGGCCAGAGGGTCCAGACCAAGCGGCTTGATATGACCACGGTCTGGCTTGAGGCGGCGCTGCACGACCCGGTCCGTCAGCTGCTTGAGTTTCAGCGCATCCGCATCACCCAGGACGGGGTTCGGATGGTGCCGCTGCCCATGCGCTATGCCTGGCCCAGCGAGATCGACCTGATGGCCCGCCTTGCCGGCCTGTCCCTGCGGGACCGCTGGGGAGGCTGGGACCGCCGGCCCTTCGATGCATCCAGCAAGATGCATGTTTCTGTCTATCAAAAGTGAAGGAACCCAGAAAAACCCAAGCCAGATCCGTCCTGTTGAAACAAGCTGGCCGGGCTACAACCGCCTGTTTCGGCGGGGCCCCGGCCACGCATCCCCGACCATGCAGAAGGTGACCCTGTGATGCCGGACGCATGCCTTTCTCAGCCGCTTCATTGGTATTCCCTTTGGCGCGGCCATTATTCTCGTCCTTTGTGAAGCATGGTCTTGACGAGAGCGTTGTTCGCAGGTCGATAGGGGAAAGTCGGCACACTGGGGCGGCCATGCGCCCGCCTCTACCCCCCAAGTAAACGGCGATTGGATATCCCATTCTCATCGATATTGACGTCACAATGGAATACGCCCTCGGAACCGATCCGATGGTCCTGCTCACCCTTGAGGCGGCCGAGTCCGAAGGGCAGCGCATTTTAGCCCATACCCTCGAGGTTGAGGATGCAACTGTGCACCGGATTGGGGCGGAATGCGGGGTCGGGCAGCGGGTCTGGGCCAAAGTTACGGTCCCCACAATGCGCCTTCGCTATCGGGCCCAGGTCAATGTCAGCCGAGCGGCGCTGCCTCTTGATGGGCTTCCCCCAACCCCTCTTCATGCTTTGCCAGGCGAGGCTGTGACCCATCTGCGCCCCTCGCGCTATTGTCAGTCGGACATGTTCCTGTCCTTTGTCGAAAGCCGGTTTGGAGAGTTTCAGGGCGGGTCCAAGGTCGCGGCGATCCGCGACTGGGTGGCCGAAGAGATGCGCTATGTTCCCGCCAGTTCAAATGCCGCGACGACCGTGCTGGACACCTTTGCCACACGCGAAGGGGTCTGCCGGGACTTTGTCCATATGGTTTGCGCCTTGTGCCGGGCGGCGGGCATCCCGGCTCGCTACGTATCGGTCTACGGGCCGGGGGTTCAGCCGCCGGACTTTCACGCGGTGGCCCAGGTGTGGCTGGACGGGGCGTGGCGGATCGTCGATGCCACGGGCATGTGCAGTGCCGATGCCGCGGTCGTTGTGGCGGTGGGGCGCGATGCCTGCGACGTAGCCTTCATGGAGACGGAAACGCCTGCCTACCTCGTGACCCAATCGGTCTTGGTGACCGAACATGGTGTAGCAGGCGCGGCGGCTGGTGAGACCTAGATTGCGCCGCCGCAACCATCGACCCGCTTGACCGCGATTGGCCCCAAGGCTGGCACAGACCCGGCAACCCTAGTTGCGGATAAACCGTAGCAAGGACCCGTCCGGGTCCAAAAGCGCGCCCATATAGATGTCAGACCCGCCCGAGGGCGTGTGGACTCGGGGATGGCCGGTGGTTGTCTGGGGAATGCCAGCGGCTTTGCATTCCGAAAAGAACCCGTCCACGTCATCAAGCCGCAGGCAGCAACTGAACCAGCTTCGCGCAGGGTCGAGGGTGGGGTGGGGAAAGAACTCCAGGACGATTTGTCCCCGGCTCAGGATCATCCAGTCTTGGTTGCGGAACACTTCGACAAAGCCGATCCCGGCGTAGAAGTCCCTTGTGAGATCGAAATCACGAGAGGGCAGGTTCGGGGTCGAACGATCCATTGATACGCCTTTCGGGTGTCCATCTGGCATGTTTGGCCAGCAATAGGTGTCTGTCAACTTGGCCTGATCCCACCCGCGTCTTCTTCCGGCTGATGGGCTCAGGGAAACAGGGTCGCTGCGTCAGCCTCGTCCCAGATCGGGTATTTTGGCATGATCCGGTGAAACCGGTCCGACGTCAGGAACCGTTCCAGCCATGCCTGCAACCTTGGCCAGGGCTGTGCGTCGAACCACGCCTTGTCGATGAAGGCGAACTGCCGGACGAAAGGGAGGATGGCAAAATCCGCCAGTGTCTGCCTGTCGAACATCCAGTCTGACAGCTGACCCTCAAGATCGGTCAGGAAAACGGCCGCCTTTGCCCGTTCTTCTGCCGGATCCGCGTCAGCATATCGGGTCGCATATTTTGTCCGGTCCAGTGCCTGCTTGAACGGGCCGTCCGCCCGGGCAATCCAGTCCCAGCCCGCCTGCGGCATGGTCAGCCAGCCTTCGGGGTCGTTCTTCTGCAAGGCCCAGATCATTATGTCGAGGCTTTCGTCCAACATCGCCTCTCCCGTTACGAGGCAGGGCACCGTGCCACTGGCCGAGGCCGCCAGAAAAGCCGGATGCTTGGTCTTCAAAGACACTTCGCGCAGTTCGACACTTTGGCCCGACACCGCCATCGCCAGTCGCGCCCGCATGGCGTAGGGGCAGCGGCGAAATGAATAAAGGATCGGGGTCATTCGGGGCCTTCAGGACTGGCAACATCGGCTGGCAAGATACTAGCGGCTTGGCCATCCTCTGACCATGGCAAGTGCGGCTTGGTTTTCGGGCAATGGTACCACGGCCCTATTGCGAAAGCCGGTCACTTCAGTCTCAATCCCGGCGAGGGAAAAGGGGTCGCCATGACAGCAACGATCAAGCCGGATGTCGTGATCATCGGGTCCGGCGTCGGAGGGGCCTCGGTCGCCCACCGGCTTGTCGGCACCGGGGCGAAGGTGCTGATCCTTGAGCGGGGCAAGGCCCTTCCGCGCGAGGCGCAAAACGCCGATCCCGACGCCGTCTTCCTTCAGAACCGCTATCGCACCCGGGACGAATGGCAGGATGCGACCGGTCGCACCTATCGGCCGGGGCAGTACTACTTTGTTGGCGGACATACCAAGTTCTACGGCACTGCCATGTTCCGCTTTCGCACGGACGACTTTGCCCAGCAGTCGAGGGACGAAGGGACCTCTCCGGCTTGGCCGGTCACCTATAGCGACCTTGAGGCCCATTATGACGCGGCCGAGCGGCTGTTTGGCGTCAGGGGGCAGGCGGGGCAGGACCCGACAGAACCGCCACGCTCGGCACCCTTTGCCCATGCCCCGATCCCGCACGAGCCGGTGATTGCCGATATGGCCGAACGACTTGGCAGGGCAGGGCTCCGGCCCTTCCACATGCCGTCGGCCATTGACTATGGTCCGGGGGGGCGTTGTCAGCGCTGTGGGACATGCGACGCCTTTGCCTGCCGGTTCGATGCCAAGGGCGATGCTGATACCCGCATCCTGCGGCCCCTCTTGCGCCACCCCGACGTCACCTTGTGGACCGGGGCGCAGGTCATGCGCCTGATCACGGACCCTGATGGCCTGCGGATCGTCGCCGCCGAGATACGGCGCGAAGGTGAGATCGCCCGGATCGAAGCCCCGTTGTTCGTGCTGAGCGCTGGGGCCATCAACTCGGCCCTCATCCTTCTGCGCTCTGCCAGCGCGGGGCACCCGGACGGACTGGCCAACCGGTCTGGCGTGGTGGGGCGATATCTGATGAACCATCACCTGACAGGGCTGATGGGGGTTCGGCCCCTGCGGCCCAATGACACCCGCTTTCCCAAGACCTTGTCCATCAACGACTTCTACCACGGTTTACCGGGGGACGGGTCGGCGCGGGGGAACATCCAGATGCTCGGCAATATCGGGGGGCCTATGATCCGCTCGGCCTACCCTGTCGCACCGAAATGGGCGGCCAACTGGCTGGGGCGGCACAGCGTCGACTTTCTCACCATGTCCGAGGACCTGCCAAACCGCGACAGCCGGGTGCAGTTGTTGGGCAATGGCGGGGTGGAGGTGGACTACCGGCCCGGCGGGACCCGGGGGCATGACCGGTTCGTGCGTCATGTGCGAAGGCTGCTTCGACAGATCGGCTTTCCCCTTGTGCTGCGTCACAGCTTTGGGATCGAGGCGCCCTCGCATCAATGCGGGACGGTTCGGATGGGGAGCGACCCGGGCCTGTCGGCGCTCAATCCGCTTTGCCGGGCGCATGACCACCCCAACCTGTATGTCGTGGATGCCGGGTTCTTCCCCTCTTCTGCTGCCCTCAATCCGGCGCTGACCGTGGCGGCCCAGGCGCTTAGGGTCGGCGATCATATTGCAGGCCTTTGGAAGGGAGGCATCGCAGTCTGACATCCGGGGTCGATTGACTTTCCCTACCAACTTGTTATGTCATCATACCAGTTGAATTCCAGGAGCGACCAAGATGACTAAAATAGCGGTGTTCGGTGCCGGGGGCAAAATGGGCGTGCGCTGCTCTCGCAACCTGACGGCAACCGATTTCGACGTGGCCCATGTCGAGATTTCGCCCGCCGGGCAGGCCCGCCTGAAAGAGGCGATCGGGGTCGACTGCGTCTCGGCCGAAGATGCGTTGAAGGGGGCTGAGGTGGTCCTTCTGGCGGTTCCCGACACGGCGATCCGGGCCGTGGCGGCAGCGATCATCGACAAGGTGGAGTCAGGCGCCATGGTCATTTGCCTTGATGCCGCCGGCCCCTTTGCCGGGCACCTGCCGGAACGGGCCGATGTCACCTACTTTGTCACCCACCCTTGCCATCCCCCGATCTTCAACGACGAAGACACCGAGGCTGGCCGCAACGACCACTTTGGCGGGATCGCGGCCAAGCAGGGGATCGTGAACGCCCTGATGCAAGGGCCAGAAGAGCACTACGATCTGGGTGAGAAGGTCGGCAAGGCGATCTACGCCCCCGTCGTCCGCTCGCACCGTGTGACCGTCGAACAGATGGCCCTGCTCGAGCCGGGGTTGTCCGAAACGGTCGTTGCCTCGCTTCTGGATGTCATGAAAGAGGCGATGGACGAGGTCGTCAGCCGGGGCGTGCCCGAAGAGGCGGCGCGTGATTTCCTGCTGGGTCATATGAACATTCTTGCCGCCGTCACCTTTGGTCATGTCAACGGCGTGTTTTCGGACGCCTGCAACCTTGCCATCAAGTTCGGCAAACCGGTCCTGATGCGGGATGACTGGAAACGCGTGTTCGAACCTGATGAGATCGCAGCAAGCATCCAGCGCATCACCTAAGGGTCAGACACGATGCTGAAGGGCGGATTGATCGGTTGCGGCTTTTTCGCCGTGAACCACATGCACGGCTGGGACATGGCGCAGGGGGCGGACATCGTGGCCATCTGCGACCGTGATCCCGCACGGCTGGCGGCTGTCGGCGATGCCTTTGGCATTTCGGCCCGCTATGCCGATGCCGCCCTCATGCTGGCCGAACAGGACCTCGACTTCGTCGATATCGCCACGACGGTCCCGTCGCACAGGTCGCTGGTGGAACTTGCCGCCGCCAATGGCCTGCATGTGATCTGCCAGAAACCGCTTGCCGACACGCTTGAGGATGCCTGCGCCATGATCGAGGCGGTCGAAGGGGCGGGCAAGACCTTCATGGTGCACGAGAACTTTCGCTGGCAGTCCCCGGTCCGCGCCGTCATCGAGGCGGTCCGGGGCGGCGCTATCGGCATACCGTTCTTTTGTCGCGCCAGCTTTCGATCCGACTACGATGTCTATGCCAACCAACCCTATCTGGCGACGGATCCCCGCTTCATCATCCAGGACCTTGGCATCCATATCCTTGATGTTGCCCGCGCCCTGATGGGGGACGTGGACCGCATCGCGGCCACCACCGCCCGCATCAATCCCCGGATCGCGGGTGAGGATGTGGCCACCATGCTGCTGACCCATCAGTCCGGCATGACCAGCGTTGTCGACTGTTCCTACGCCAGCCCGCGCCGCCCGGTCACATTCCCCGAAACGGTGCTCGAGATTGATGGATCGACCGGGTTCCTGCGCCTTGATACCGGCTACCAGTTACTGATCCAGAACGGCGAGGGTGAGGCGCGCCGCGACGTGTCCCCGCCGCTTCTGGAATGGGCGGAACGTCCCTGGCACAACATCCAGGAAAGCGTCGCGCTGATCGAACAGCACTTCGTTGACAGCGTTCTGTCGGGGCAAGAGGTCGAAACCTCGGGCCGGGACAATCTTGAAACGCTCAAGCTGGTCGAGGCCGCCTATCTGTCCGCCGAGACGGGATCGACGATTGAGCTGAGCCTTCTGTGATGACAGACGCGCTGTCCCTTTTCGGAACGACCGAACCGGCGGGTGAGGCGCGGTCCTTCCGGCGAGGCCAACTGTCGTTCAGTTTGATGGAGGGGGGCCTGTCAGACATCCGGTTTGCCGGAACCGAACTGATCCGGGCCATCACCTTTCCCGTGCGCGACGCGGATTGGGGCACCCTGACCCCTGCCCTCGAAGGCGAAACCATCGTTGAGAGTGCAGCCGCCCTGACGATCGAATGGCGGGCCACCTACCACGGCAGCGGCACGGTTCTGCGGGCGGCCATGTCGGTGCAGGCAACGCCCACCAGTCTGGTCTTTCGCGGAGTCGCGGTGCCCGATGCGGATTTTGAAACGAACCGGGCAGGCTTTACCGTCCTGCATCCGGTTCAGGTCTCGGGCCTGCCGGTCCGGGTCGAACATACGGATGGCCGGGTAGAGGACAGCGCCTTTCCGGCCCGCATCGACCCCAAGCAACCCTTCATGGACATCCGGTCTCTGACCCATAGTCAGAATGGCCTGACCGTCAGATGCGCGTTTGAGGGCGACACCTTCGAGATGGAGGATCAGCGCAACTGGTCCGACGCCTCTTACAAGACCTACGTCCGCCCATTGGCGCTGCCCTGGCCCTATGTCCTGCCAGCCGGGCAGGGGATCGAGCAGGCGGTGGCCCTGTCGTTTTCGGGAACAGCCGAGGGTCGGGGCGAAACCGCGCTGACCGTCGATGTGGGCGATCTCTCCCTCAAGAAGTTGCCAGAGCTGAGCCTCGTCCTGACCGCTGCCGAAGCCCGACAGGCGCTGGGTGAGCCTGGACCCTTGCAAGATGTAGCCCCGAACCGGATCTGGGCCCATCTTGATCCCGGTGCAGCCGAGGGGCCGGTCGAGGAGGATCTAGCCGCTTTTGCAGCCCTTCAGGCGGCGATGGGACTCGTCATCGATCTTGAATACGCCGCCCGCTGCGATGGGGATCTGGACGCCGAATTCGGGGGGCTGGCTGAGAAGGTCCAGTCGGCCGGGCTCAGCCTGGCTTCGATCCTCGTCTGCCCCTCTGTTGACCGCCAATCGACACCGCCCGGCAGCGCATGGCCCGCCTGTCCGCCCTTGAAGGATGTCCATGCTGCCGTAGCGCGGGCTTTCCCCCGGATTGAACGGGGCGGCGGGATGATGTCCTATTTCACTGAACTCAACCGCAAACGGCCCCCTGCTGACGCGCTTGATTACGTCGCCTTCGGGACCAACCCGATCGTGCATGCCGCCGATGACCGGTCGGTGATGCAGACGCTGACGGCCTTGCCCTGGATTCTGCAATCCGCCGAAACGATCGCCGAAGGGCGGCCCCTGCGGCTGGGGCTGTCCTCAATCCCGATGCGGCAGAACCCCTATGGATCGCGCACCATGCCCAATCCGGAGGGGAAGCGCCTTTGCATGGCCGAGACCGATCCCCGGCATTTCGCGGCCTTTGGTGCCGCCTTTGCCCTTGGCTATCTGGCGGCTATCGCGCCGTTCGGGGTGGCGTCCTGGACGCCGTCTGCCCTGTTCGGCCCGCGTGGTCTGATGGCCGGGGGCAGGCCCTCGCCGCTTGCCGATCTGCTTGCCAGGCTTGCCCAACTGGCCGGAGAGCCCCTTCGGCATTGGCAGACCAGCGACCCCGAGCGTGTTGCCGCCTTGGCCCTTGCTGACAGCATCTTGCTCGCCAATCTCACGGCCGAGGCGATATCGCTTCAGGTTGGGGAAGCGACCGTCACCCTTGCCCCCTTTGCCATCGTCGAACGGGATCTGGCCTAGCGATGAAAGCGGTACTTTTCAGACGACCGGTCCAGATGCATCGTCATCACCTGTCCCGCCGCCTCAGGGTCAGAGGCCGCTATCGCGTCGATAATCTGACGATGCTCCTTGAGGGTGGTGCCTTCGTTCCCCGACCAATGCAAAAGCGCTGTGTGGTAGTGAAACAGCCATTTCAACATGGCGTCGGCCATCGCCGCGACAATCGGATTGCCGCCGATCTCAACGATGCGGGCGTGAAAGGCCATATCGGTGCGGATAAAGTCCTTGGGTCGGTCCAGAAGCCCCGATTGAGCCTCCAGAAGGGCCTCAAGTGCGGCGATGTCCTGTGGCTGGTGCCGCTCTGCCGCCTGCTTGGCCATGCCAACCTCGAACATCTTGCGGGCGGATTTCAGATGCTCAAGGTTTTCGGGGGCGGCGGACAGAAGAAAGGGGGCCAGGGCATCAAGCTGCTGGATCGCCACGGTCGGGCTGATTTCGTTGACCCGGCTACGTTCGCCGTGGGATACGGTGATCAGGCCAAGATTGTGAAGGGTCTGCAACGCTTCGCGCACGGCCGGTCTGCCAACGCTAAAGCGGGTCATCAGGTCCCGTTCAGACGGAACCGGATCACCGGGGACAAGAGTGCCGTCAAGGATCATGCCCTTGAGCCGGTCGAACACCTCGTCCGACAGCTTGCGTCGGACAATGCGGTCGGGGTCCGGATGGGTGGACATGAAGAACCTCCTCGGCGCGGCAATGGCGTGAAATACGCTGGGAAAAGGGTATACGGTGGATAAGGGCAAAGCCAAGGGCGCAGAGGCTCCGCTGATCAGCTGGCTGGGCGACGATGTCACCGGTGCGGCGGCGGTGATGGAGGTGCTGACGTTCGGCGGGTTGCCCTCGATCCTGTTCCTGGGGCCTCCGACGGCAGAGCAGCTTGCCCGCTACCCGGATGTGAAAGGGGTGGGGATCGCCACGCTTGCCCGGACGAAATCGCCCGACTGGATGGACGAAAACCTGCCCGGTCTCTTCGCGACTTTGGCCGACACCGGGGCAGGGCTGATCCACTATAAGACATGCTCAACTCTAGATTCCGCCCCTCATATCGGGTCGATCGGGCGGGCGATGGACATCGGGGCCGCTATGTTCGGCCGCTCCGCCATTCCGGTGGTGCTGGCTGCCCCCGCCATGCGCCGCTATCAGGCCTTTGGGCACCTGTTTGCAGGCACGCCCGAAGGGGTCTTTCGCCTTGACCGGCATCCCGTCATGGCGCGCCATCCCGTCACCCCCATGGACGAGGCTGACGTCGCCCGGCATCTGGCCCGGCAATCGGACATGCCGTTTCGGTGCCTTGATCTTGAGATGCAGGCAGACCCGGAGGCCGCCGCCGCCCGCCTGTCGGGCCAATGGGGCGGCTGGACGATGGACATGATGACCGCCCGGGACGAACCTGTCGTTGGCCGGCTGTTGTGGGAGCGGCGGGAGGCAAGCCGGTTTGTCGTCGGCTCCCAGGGGGTGGAATATGCCCTTGTGGCCCACCTTGCGGCGCTTGGTCAGATCCCGCCGGTTCAGACACCAGCCTCGCTTGGGCGCACCGACAACATGGCCATCGTCGCGGGCTCTGTCTCGCCCATCACCCGCGATCAGATCGACTGGGCCGAAGCCGAGGGGTTTGCCGGCATCGCCTTTGACACCCTTGCCGTTTGCCGGTCGCCTGATGACCTGTCACGGTCCGAGGATATTGCGGTAGAAACTGCCCTATCGGCCTTGTCAGAGGGCCGCATTCCGCTGGTACACAGCGCCAAGGGCCCGGATGACCCCCGCGTTGCCGCCCTCAGGGCGCAGGCCGCCGACATGGAGCAGGCGAACGAGGCGATCGGCGGGGCGCTGGGCCGCATCCTGTTGCGTCTGGTCACAACGGCAGGTTTGCGCCGGGCGGTTGTTGCGGGAGGGGACACTTCGGGAAATGTGAGCGGGGCATTGGGCATCTTTGCCCTGTCGGCCCTTGTTCCCACGATCCCCGGGGCGGCGATCTGTTCGGCACAGGCCAGCGGTGCCGCCGACGGGTTGGAAATTGCCCTCAAGGGCGGACAGATGGGCAGCCATGATTATTTCGGCTGGATCAGGGACGGAGGAGGTCTGCGATGACGACCGAACGGTTTACGGCCACTTATGACATGGAAAGCCCGGTCGGGCTGGACCGCGCCGCAGCTGTCGCGGCGGGCGAGCAGTCGACGGGCACCTTTGTCCGGCTCGCCGCCGAGACCGACGACCTGCGCGCCCGTTCTGGCGCCCGGATCGAGGCGATCCGGCCCACCGGCAGCAGTCCGACCCCGTCCTTGCCATCGCGCGCAAAGGGCGAGGTTTACGAGCGGGGCGAGGTCACGATCAGCTGGCCGATGGACAATATCGGCCCGTCCTTGCCCAACCTGATGGCCACCATCGCCGGCAACCTGTTCGAGCTGGCCGAGTTTTCGGCCATCCGGTTGCTGGACGTGACCCTTCCCCCGAGCTTTGCCGCGGCGCTGCCCGGACCGCAATTCGGCATCGGCGGCACCCGCAGTCTGATGGGGGTGGCCGAGGGGCCGATGATCGGCACGATCATTAAGCCCAGCATCGGCCTGACCGCAGACGAGACAGCGTCCCTTGTCGATACGCTGGCCGGGGCGGGGATCGACTTCATCAAAGATGACGAACTTCAGGCCAACGGCCCCGGCTGCCCGTTGGAAGAGCGGGCGACAAGGGTGATGGATGTCCTGAACCGGCATGCGGATCGGTCGGGGCGCAAGGTCATGTATGCCTTCAACATGACCGACGACCTGGATGCGATGGCGCATCATCTGGATATGCTCGAACGATTGGGGGCGACCTGCGCGATGGCCTCGCTCTACTCGGTCGGGCTGGTGGGGCTGCGCTGGCTTCGGGACCGGTCGCCGCTTCCGATCCATGCCCATCGCAATGGCTGGGGGCTGATGTCCCGGTCGCCCCATATCGGGATCGCCTTTCCCGCAATGCAAAAGATCTGGCGGCTGGCTGGGGCGGACCATTTGCATGTCAACGGTCTGAGAAACAAGTTCACCGAACCCGATGCGGTTGTCACCAATGCGGCCCGGTCTGTGCAGGCCCCGATTGCCGGTGCGGCGGCGGGGGCGATTGCCCTTCCCGTCTTTTCCTCTGGTCAGACGGTCTGGCAGGTTGGGCCGTCGGCCGACGTGCTTGGCAATCAGGATTTCCTGTTCTGCGCAGGCGGCGGCATCATGAGCCATCCAGGCGGCCCTGCCGCCGGTATCACCGCTTTGCGGCAGGCGGCAGAGGCCGCGCGAATTGGCGTCCCGATCCGCGATCACGCCCGCGAACAGCCGGAACTGGCGCAAGCTTTGGCGCATTTCAAAGAGGTCTTGTAACGGCCCCCGAATGGGGTTTGATGCCTCACGTTCGCCCTGCAATAAGCGACCTCCGATGGCGGACGTCGGGGCATCCTTGTGAATTTTTCGCTCCTTTTGCTTGGCAGCACGCATGTTTCGTGTTCCCATGCGAGGACATTGACGAGCGCACTCGGATTGTCCGCGAGTCGCGTCGCCAAGGACGTGGAATCTTTCTGTGTTCTGATGATCAGGTTTGGTCGGACCTGATTGGCAGCCTGTATTAAGCGGCACTCCAGGCCAACTGGGGGTAAGTTATTCGACGACCAAGAAAAAACCCAAGGGAGACAATAATTATGTCACTGAAACAAAAGCTTGCGGCAGGTTTCCTGCTCGCAGCGATCGGGGCGTCCTCAGCCTCGGCACAGGCCCTGGTCTATTGCTCGGAAGGATCGCCCGAAGGGTTCGACCCCGCGCTGTATACCGCTGGCACGACCTTTGATGCGTCCAGCCACCCGATTTACAACCGGTTGACGGAATTCCGGGTCGGCACGACCGAAGTCATCCCCGCACTGGCCGAAAGCTGGGATATGTCCGAAGACGGGATGACCGTCACGTTCAACCTGCGTCAGGGCGTGTCCTTCCACAGCAACGAGATGTTCACGCCAACGCGCGACTTCAACGCCGATGACGTGATCTTCTCGTTCGACCGTCAGGGCAACGAAGCCAACCCCTATTTCACCGTCTCTGGCGGCACATGGGAATACTTTGGCGGCATGTCGATGCCCGATCTGATCGAGAGCATCGAAAAGGTCGACGATTACACCGTCGTGTTTAACCTGACCCGCCCTGAGGCCCCCTTTATCGCCAACATGGCAATGGACTTTGCCTCGATCGTTTCGGCTGAATACGCCGACGCGATGATGGCGGCTGGCACGCCCGAGATGCTGAACCAGGCGCCCATCGGCACCGGCCCATTCAGCTTTCAGGCCTATCAGAAGGATGCCGTCATCCGGTATCTGCGCAACGACAACTACTGGGGCGAGCCTGCCCGCGTCGAGGCCCTGATCTTTGCGATCACCCCTGACGCCAGCGTCCGCTACCAGAAGATTCAGGCGGGCGAATGCCATGTGATGGCCTATCCCAACCCTGCCGATGTCGAAGCGATGAAAGCCTCTGATGACGTTGTCGTCATGGAGCAAGAGGGTCTGAACGTCGGCTACCTGGCCTACAACACGACCCAGCCGCCCTATGACAATCCGGCTGTCCGTCGTGCGCTGAACATGGCGATCGACAAGCAGGCGATCATCGACGTGGTCTTCCAGGGCTCTGGCCAGATCGCCGTCAACCCGATCCCGCCGACCATGTGGTCCTACAACACCGCAACCGTCGACGACCCCTACGATCCCGAAGCCGCCCGCGCCATGCTGGAGGCCGAAGGGGTCACCGATCTGACCATGAAAATCTGGGCCATGCCGGTTCAGCGTCCCTACAACCCCAACGCCCGCCGTATGGCCGAACTGATGCAGGAAGACTTTGCCCAGATCGGTGTGACGGTGGAAATCGTGTCCTACGAATGGGGCGAGTACCTGTCCCGGTCGCGCGAACTTGACCGCGACGGTGCCATCCTTCTGGGCTGGACCGGTGACAATGGTGATCCGGACAACTTCCTGGCCGTTCTGCTGGGCTGTGACGGTCGCGAGAACTCGAACCGTGCTCAGTGGTGCTACCAGCCGTTCGAAGACCTGATCCAGGCCGCCAAGGTCCTGCCGACACAGGCAGAGCGTCAGCCGCTGTACGAAGAGGCGCAGCTTATCTTCAAAGAGCAGGCACCATGGGCCACCATCGCCCACTCGGTCGTCTACATGACCATGCGCCCCGAAGTTGAGAACTATGTTGTTCACCCGCTGGGTGGCCACATCTTCAACGCCGTCGGTCTGTCCAACTGATCGACCAAAAGTCCCGGGGCGGCGCGACATGCGCCGTCCCGATCCTGACCCAATTCCCCTCTGACAGTCTGGTGCTGACCTTGGCCTTAACGCTGACCGACCGTCTCGCCGCCTATGCCACAGTGGCCTCCGACCTTGGTGTCGATGCTGTTGCCCTTGTGCCTGGCCCGAATTTCACCCGCGCCGTAGAGCATGTGTTCATGAGCCATGAACGCCCCTTCCTGCTGGTCATCCCCGCCAACGGACCTGCCGCCGCTTTGGTTCCAAACCTGGAATTGCGCAGCTGGGACCTTGTCGGTTTTGAAGGTGCCGTCTTCGACTGGCGCGACCAGACCGGCTATGACGCCGCCTTTTCCGCCCTGATGGCGCATCTGTCGATCCGGTCGCTGGCCGTTGAAGGGCAGGTGATGCGTGTCTTTGTCCACCACGCCATGATGCGCGCCCAGCCTGACCTGCGGATCGTTGATGCCGAGGTCGAAATATCGGCCCTGCGCATGATCAAGACGCCCAAGGACATCGCGGCCTTGCAAGAGGCGATCGACATCTCGGAACGGGCGCTGGCCCGGACGCTGGATGGTGTGCGTCTTGGGCAGACCGAAAAGCAGATAGAAGGGGCCCTCATTCAGGCCCTGTTCGCCGAAGGGGCCGAGGATCAGTCGTTCCACCCCATCGTTGCCGCCGGTGACGGCTCTGCCCGGCCGCATGCCAAGGCGCGGGCGGGCTACGCGGTCAAGGCGGGCGATGCGCTCTTGCTGGATTTCGGAGCCCGCAAGGACGGCTTTGCCGCTGACATCACCCGCACCGTGTTTCTGGGGCACGCCTCGGACGAGGCGCAGGAGGTTTATGACACCGTCCTGCGGGCCAACCTTAAAGGGTTTGAAGTGACCCGGGCCGGGGTCACCGCCCACGCCATCGACGATGCGGTGACCGGCGTGCTTGAGGCATCGCGCTTTGCCGACCGGATCCGCACCAAGACTGGCCATGGCCTTGGCCGCGACGTGCACGAGGCCCCCTACATCATGCGGGGCAATCACATGATCCTGCCTGCCGGCACGGTCTACACCAACGAACCCGGCCTCTACGAGATCGACAATTTCGGGGTCCGGATCGAGGATGACGTGCTGATCACCGAGACGGGATGCACCTCGCTCACCCGCTTTCCCAAGGACCTCATGGTACTGAAATGCTGAATTACGTCCTGAGCCGCCTGCTGACCTTTGTCCCGACCTTCATCGGGGTCACGCTGATCTCCTTCGCCTTTATCCGGGTGCTGCCGGGCGATCCGATCATCGTGATGGCGGGCGAGCGGGGCCTGACGGACGAGCGGTATGCAGAGCTGAGCGAGCAGTTCGGCTTCGACAGGCCCATCGTGGTGCAGTTCTGGGAGTATTTAACCGGGGTGCTACAAGGGGATCTTGGAACCTCCTTCGTGACCAAGCGGCCGGTCTGGGATGAATTCTTTTCGCTGTTTCCCGCAACGCTCGAGCTGTCGATCTGCGCCATGATCTTTGCCGTCGCCCTTGGCCTGCCGGCCGGGGTCATCGCGGCGGTGAACCGGGGCAAATTCTTTGACCGCGCCCTGATGTCGACAGCCCTTATCGGATATTCGATGCCGATCTTCTGGTGGGCGCTTTTGCTGATCATCGTCTTCTCGGGGAACCTGCAATGGACCCCCGTTTCGGGCCGGATCGACCTGATCTATTATTTCCCCAATCCCACCGGGTTTATGCTCATCGACTCGATCGCATCGGGCCAAAGCGGGGCGTTCACCTCGGCGGTCCGGCACCTGATCCTGCCGACGATCGTGCTGGGCACCATCCCGCTGGCGGTCATTGCTCGCCAGACACGCTCTGCCATGCTTGAGGTGCTGGGCGAGGACTACATCCGCACGGCCCGCGCCAAGGGCATGTCGCCGGGCCGGATCAATGGCATCCACGCCCTGCGCAACGCGCTGATCCCGGTCATAACCGTCATCGGCCTGTCGGTTGGTACGCTCTTGGCTGGCGCAATCCTGACCGAGACGATCTTTAGCTGGCCCGGCATCGGCAAATGGATGGTCGACAGTATTTTCCGCCGCGATTATCCGGTGGTTCAGGGCGGGCTGTTGCTCATCGCGGTCATGGTCATGATCGTCAATCTGACGGTGGACATGCTCTACGGTGTCATCAATCCCAAGATCAGGAAACGCTGATGGCCGAGGCAACCGCCACCACCGTGGACCCGACCCGACGGCCCAACCGCCTGAGCGAGTTCTGGTTCTACTTCCGCGAAAACCGAGGCGCTGTCTTCGGGCTTTGGATCTTTGGCATCTTTGCCGTCCTTGCCGTCTTTGGTCCCTGGATCGCGCCGCATGACGCGACCACCCAGTTCCGCGATGCCACCCTGCAACCGCCAGTCTGGCAGGAGGGGGGCAACTGGACCTTTCCTCTGGGCACCGATCCACTGGGCCGGGACATGCTCTCGCGGCTGATCATCGGGGCGCGGTTCTCGTTCTTTGTGGGCATCGTCGTGGTGTCCATCGCGGCGACCGGGGGTATTCTGGTCGGCCTGATCGCGGGGTTTGCGCCCAAGTGGGTTGACAGCATCATCATGCGGATCATGGACATCATCCTGGCGTTTCCGTCGCTTTTGCTTGCGCTGGTGCTTGTCGCGATCCTTGGCCCGTCGCTGACGAACGCCATGATCGCCATCGCCATCGTGCTGCAACCCCACTACGTCCGCCTGACCCGTGCCAGCGTGCTGTCCGAGCGGCAAAAGGACTACGTCACCTCGGCCCGTGTGGCGGGCGCAGGGATCGGACGGTTGATGTTCGTGACCGTCCTGCCCAACTGCCTGGCCCCGATCATTGTGCAGGCGGCCTTGTCATTCTCGACCGCGATCCTTGATGCTGCTGCCCTTGGCTTCCTTGGGATGGGCGCGCAGCCGCCAACGCCCGAGTGGGGGACGATGCTGGCCGAAGCGCGCGAGTTCATCCTGCGCGCCTGGTGGGTCGTCACCTTCCCCGGCCTTGCGATCCTGATCACGGTCCTGGCCATCAACCTGATGGGCGACGGCCTGCGCGACGCCCTTGATCCCAAGCTGAAACGGAGCTGACAGATGACCCTGCTGCGCATCCGCAACCTCAGCGTTGATTTCCTCACCGCCTCGGGCCGCTTTCGGGCGGTAGATGCGGTGGATCAGGATGTCGACACCGGCGACATTCTGGCCATCGTGGGCGAAAGCGGTTCGGGCAAGTCGGTGTCGATGCTGGCCCTGATGGGCCTCTTGCCCTGGACCGCCAACGTCACCGCCGACGAGATGACGTTTGACGGCCACGACCTGTTGCGGATGGACAGCCGGGCCAAGCGCAAGATCATCGGCAATGATCTTGCGATGATCTTTCAGGAACCGATGTCCTCTCTCAACCCCTGCTTTCCCGTCGGCTGGCAGATCAAGGAGGCGCTGCGCTTTCACCTGCATCTCGACCGGGCGGCCCGCCATGCAAGGGCGATTGAACTGTTCGAGCAGGTCGGCATCCCAGACCCCGAAAAGCGGCTGGCGGCCTTTCCCCACCAACTGTCTGGCGGCATGAACCAGCGGGTGATGATTGCCATGGCGATTGCCTGCAGGCCAAAGCTGCTGATCGCGGACGAACCCACAACCGCGCTTGATGTGACCATCCAGGCCCAGATCCTCGACCTGCTGGCCGATTTGCGCAATGAAACCGGAATGGGGTTGGTGCTGATCACCCATGACATGGGTGTGGTGGCCGAAACGGCCGAGCGTGTCAGCGTCCAATACGCCGGTCAGAAGATCGAGGAGCAGGCGGTCCTGCCGCTCTTTGAAACACCGCATCACCCCTATACCGCCGCCCTTCTGGACGCCCTGCCCGAACGGGCGACAGAACGCCGCCTGCCCACCATTCCGGGCGTCGTTCCCGGTCAGTTCGACCGCCCCCAAGGGTGCCTGTTCTCACCCCGATGCAAGTTTGCCGATGCGCTGTGCAAGTCCAAACCGCCCAGTCCGCAAGCTGCGGCGCTGGGTCTGGCGCGCTGCCATTATCCGCTGAACACGGGCGAAAGGATCGCCTCATGACCGCCAATGTGATCGAGGCGACGGCCCTCCAGCGGCACTACACCATCAGCGGGGGCCTTTTTGGCAAACCGCGTCTGCTGCGGGCTGTCGCCGGGCTGGATTTTGCACTGGCCCCCGGCAAGACACTTGCCGTTGTGGGCGAAAGCGGATGTGGAAAGTCCACGCTGGCCCGCATGGTCGCCATGATCGAGGAACCGACAGCCGGTACCCTGACGCTGGATGGCAAACCGGTATTGCCCGGCGATTGGGCCGACCTGCGCCAGTCCGTACAGATCGTGTTTCAGGACCCCTACGGGTCCCTCAACCCGCGCCAGCGGATCGGCACGATCCTGCAAGAGCCGCTCGTCATTAATCGCCGCGGCATGAGCAGCGCCGAGCGCGAGGCAAAGGCCCGCGACATGCTGGGTCTGGTCGGGCTGCGGCCCGAACATTACGACCGCTATCCACATATGTTTTCGGGCGGACAGCGCCAGCGGATTGCGGTGGCCCGCGCCCTGATGCTCGACCCCAAGGTGCTGGTGCTGGACGAGCCCGTCTCGGCCCTCGACCTGTCGATCCAGAGCGCGATCCTGAACCTGCTCATAGACCTTCAGGACCGCTTGCAGCTGGCCTACCTGTTCATCAGTCATGACCTGAGTGTCGTGCGCCACGTGGCGGATGATGTCATCGTCATGTACCTTGGTCGGGCAGTCGAAAAGGGCCCCAAGGAAGAGGTCTTCAACGCCCCCCGGCACCCCTATACCAAGGCGCTTCTGTCCGCGACGCCAAGGGCCGATCCGGCGGCAGTCAAAGAGCGCATCAAACTGACCGGAGAGCTTCCGTCGCCGTTGTCGATCCCGCAGGGATGCGCCTTTGCGCCCCGCTGCTGGAAGGCTCAGAACCGGTGTCGCGAAACCGTGCCAGAGCTTGAAGGACAGCCCCACGGCGCTGCCTGCTTCTTTCCGGACTAGCGATCTGGTTCTCAGGTCGGCCCTCAGATCGGCTGCCCGAACAGCCGTCCCGGCCCGATGATCGGAGGGGACGCGGGGCAAAGCCGGGCTATGTGCCAGGCCAGCGCCTGATTGCTGCTGATCACCGGTATTCCCAACGCGTCCTCAAGGTCGGCGATGATATCGAGCGTGCGCAGGTTTGTGCACGACAGGAAAACCGCGTCGACGTTCCCCTGTCGGCCCACTTGCAAGGCAGCCTCGTGGATCGAGGCGGGGTCGATCCGCGCCACCCGCGCCTCGACCTTTTCGCCAAAGGACAGCGTCGCGGGGACCGCGAATCCGCGCGCTGCAAACGCCTGCCGGATGGGTTCAGCTACCGTTTCGATATAGGGTGACACGATCCCAACCGATCCGACCTCAAGCGCCTGCAACGCGGCGACAGAGGCGGTGAGGGGGTCGGTCACAGCCCGCGTCCGGGTGGCACCGCTGACAAGCGCCGCGACCCGGCCTGCCCCGATCAGGGTCGTGCCCGATGTGCAGGCATATCCGACCACGTCGAAGTCGGCCGCCGGGGGCAAAAGGGACGCAGCCTGAGGCAGGTCCACCTCCATTTGGGCGATGGTATCCGCCGTCAGCTCGGCCCCCGATGGAATGCGGCTGACGTGCAGGGCCGTGTTGGACCCGGGGAACAGGCGGTGAAAATCATGTTCTATCGTCTCGTCGACTTGCAACACGATCAGTCCCAGCGTCGCAGCACTGCCGATTGGACCGGTCAGCCGGTAGGGAAAGCCGGTCATGTCGCAAGCTCTGTCAGCAGGGCCGGGGCGCGGGTGGACAAAAGCTCTGGCCCGGCGTCGCGCAGGACGATGTTTTCCTCGTGCACGATGATCCGGCCCGGCGCGATCTCAACCCCCGGTTCCAGTGTCAGCACCATGCCTGCACGCAATGGGGTGTCGTCCTTTGCGGTCAGGGATGGCCATTCGGTCAGCGACAGGCCCAGTCCATGGCCAAGCCGACCACCGCCCGGCGTCATGGAACGGTTCCGCAATGCGGTGGTCAGCTGGGCGTGCAGGTCGCGTGCCGTGATCCCGGGGCGAAGCGTTTCCAGAACCTCGGTCGTGGCCTCGTGCAGCGCGGCATGGGCGCGGGCGGTGTCATCGGCGGGTGGCCCGACCGAGTAGTTGCGGTCAAAGTCGCAGAAATACCCGTCCCGCACCGCCCCTGTGTCCAGCATCAACAGGCCCCCTCGCTGCAAGGGCCGGGCATCGGCGGGCGAGATGACATCGCCGTAGCCGCCCGGACCTGCGCCGCCCGCAACGTAGCTGACCCAGTCCGCCCCTTCCTGCAAAAGCGCGATTTGAAAGTCGCGAAAGACCTGATCGAGGGGGGTTCCGGCCCGGGCAAATTCCGGCACCCGTGCAAAGGCCGCGTCTGCGCTGCGGCAGATGGTGCGGATCTTGTCGATCTCGGCCTCTGACTTGATCTCGCGGACCCGCTGGACCACCCATGTGGCGTCGACCATCCGGCGGGTGCCAAGAGCGGTGCCAAGCCGGGCGTAGTCGGCCATGGGCATCCGCACATGGGTCTCAAGGCCCATTGGCAGGCCGATCCGGCCCTTGTCGGGCACCACTGACGCCAGCGTGTCGGCCAGCAGGCTGACCCCGTCATCAAAGGGGTCGGGTGCGTCCCAAGTGCGGATATCGGCCAGCCAGGTCCGGCCCATCAGCTCCGCCCCGATGCCGGGGATCACCGCGATGGGCAGGGCCGTGGCCGGTATGACGATGAACCAAGGCCGCGCCGGGCTTTCCCAAAAGCGGGTCAGAAATCCGGTGACATAAAAGACATCCGGCTGGGTCGTCAGGAGCAGGGCGTCGATCTGGCTGTCCTGCATGCCGGATTGCAGCGCCCGGATGCGGCGCTGGTATTCGGCCGCGGGAAAGATAAGCGAACCGTCAGGCATCCTCTGGCCCCTCGCTCAGGATCGCCATGACACGGGCGTCTGGGCCCATGCCGGACACAAGGCCGGGTAGCCCCGCAAACAGGGCACAAAGGCCCGCCCCGCCCGAAGGGGTCGTGGCAAGGCCGTAGCGCGCCAAAAGGGCAACGCCCTCTGCGGCCTCGCCCTCGGTGATCGTGGCAAAGATGTCGGCATCCCTAGAAAGGCCGGCCAACGCGATCATCGACGGGGTCTTGCAGTCCAGCCGACCCATCGAGGAGTCGGGCCCCTGGGTCGTGACCAACCGGCCAGCGCGGATGCTGTCAAAAAGGGCAGGGGCCGCGTCAGGCTCGACCACGATGATCGTGGGGGCGGTGCCCCAGACCGCGCGTGCATGGGCGGCAACGGCGGCTGCAAGGCCGCCGACACCGGCCTGCAACAGGATATGGCTGGGGGCGGGCCCGATCTGCCCGGCAGCTTCGGCGGCCAGTTGCAGATAGCCTTCCATCACCCGGTAGGGTGGATCGGTGTAGCCGGGCCAGGAACTGTCCGACAGAAGGGTCGCCCCTTCGGCCTTGGCGGCGGCTTCGGCGGCGGCCATGCTTTCCTCATAGTTCGCCCCTGTCCGGGCGACGGTCGCGCCTTTTGCCCTGAGCCGCGTTGCAAAGGCCTCGGGCACGGTGTCGGCGATGTAGATCGTGGCCTCTGCTCCGAACAGACGGGCGCCCACAGCAACGGACAGGCCGTGGTTTCCGGCGCTGGCCGTGATGTAACGGCGTCCGACAAGGGCATTGTCCCAGGCCCCCTCCCGGACCCCGTCCTGAACCACCTGCGCCGCGTCATGGGCGATGGCATAGGCAGCGCCAAGGGCCTTGAAGCTGCCAAGACCCATCCGGCCCCTTTCGTCCTTGACCAGCAACTGGCCGACGCCCGCCAGCTTTGCCAGCTCTGGCAAATCAAGGAGCGGTGTCGCGGCATGCGCAGGGCAAAGCGACAAGAGCCGCGCCACGGCGGCAGGGTCGTCCTGCGGCACGATCGACGGATCGGGAAGGCCGGTCCCAAGGTAGGGATTGGGGTGGATCACGGGCATGGTCGGGCCTCCTTTGCAGGAGTGCTAGCAGTTTGGTCTTGCAGACTCAAAGGGGTGTCAAACCTGCCCCTGCCCCTGCCATCTGGCGCAGGGCGACGACCATTTCATCGATGCGGGCGGCATCCGTGAACCGGTCTTCGGGCGGGGCAAAGCCCATGGTGACAAGCCTCGGGTCCGCTTGCCGTGATCCACTGCACGAGGCGTGAACAGCGCCGACACCTGACCCTGCAACCGCCCTCAGGTTTGCCACCGTGACCCCGCTTCCGGCCATGATGGTGAGGTCCGTCCCGGCAGCCTGTTGCATCGCCGCGAGGACTGTCACCCCTTCAGGCGCAGTCCGGGCACCGCCCGAACTTAGGACCGTGTCAAAGCCAAGGGCAATCGCGTCGGCCACCGCAGCAACCGGGTCGGTCAGAGTGTCAACGACGCGGTGCAACGTCGCCCCCATCGGGCCTGCTGCCTCTCGCAGCCGGGACAGGGCCGCGAGGTCGAGCCGACCTTCGGCGGTCGCAGCCCCGAGGACGACGCCGTCCAGCCCGGCAGCGCGCACGGCGGCAATGTCCTGGCAGCATTCCTCCAGCTCATCTTTGGAAAAGATAAAAGTGCCGGACCGGGGGCGGATCATCACCCGGACAGGGCGGTCAATGCGGGCCGCGCAGCGGATCAATCCCAATGACGGGGTCAGGCCGCCAAGGGACAGGGCCGAACAAAGCTCGATCCGTTCGACCCCGGCGCGATCGGCGGCGAGCAGGCCTTCGAGGGTGTCGACACAGACCTCGAACAGAAGGTCAGGCATGGGGGACGGTGTCGGCGAGACGGCCCGTCATGGCATAGGTCCCGTCCAGCACTAGCAGGTCGGACAGGCTTCGCCCGACAGGCGAGGCAAGGGCATCCGCCCCGATCAGCCGGGCCGGAACCGTGATCGCCATCCTGAGCGCTTCGGCAGGTGAGATGCCGATCACGTTGATCAATCGGTGCACGCCTTCGGCCATGGTGACATGGGCGCCTGCAAGACTGCCTTCGGCATTGATCAGGCGGCCTTCGCTGAGCCGGATTTCCTGACCGTAAAGCTCAAACCGGTCCGGCCCACCCACTGTGGGCATGGCGTCGGAGACCAGGAACATGTGGTCGGCCACCGGCCGGGCGCGGATGGACAGGGCCAGCATATCGTCATGGACGTGGTGGCCGTCGCAGATAAACCCAAGATAGGCGTCCGAATTGATCGCAGCCCCCACCGCACCCGGCGCGCGGTTCAGCATCGGAGGCATGGCATTGTGCAGATGGGTGACCGACCGCGCCCCTTCGGCCAAAGCGGCCTTCATCTGGTCGCTGGTCGCATCGGTATGGCCCAGCGACACCACGGCCCCCATGCGGACGAGGCTGGCGATCTGGCCGGGGGCCACGGCCTCTGGGGCGAGGGTGATCAGGACAGGCACCCCGGCGGCGCGCAACCTGCCCACGACGTCCATCGTGCGGCTGTCCAGAGGGCGGATGAAATCGGCGCAATGGGTGCCTTTGCGGGCCAGCACGATATGCGGCCCCTCGATGTGCAGCCCCAGAACGCCGGGTGTCGGCCATAGGGCCATGACCGCGGCGGCGGCGGCGTCCAACACCTCTGGCCGGTCGGTGATCACCGTGGGCAGCAAAGCCATGGTGCCAAAGCGGCGGTGTGCGGCAAGGATCGTCCGGATCCCCGCCGGGGTCGGCTGATAGTTCAATAGCGCCCCACCGCCGCCGTTGACCTGAAGGTCGATGAACCCGGGCGCTAGCGTCCCTGCCACAGGTTCTTGCCGGTCCTGCGGTGAAAGCTTGGCACGCGGCGTGATCCTGACGCTCTGCCCATCTTCGACAAGGAGGGCGGCGTCGCTTAGCAGGGTCTCGCCATCAAAAAGCTGATCGGGGCAAAGCCAGTATCGCGACGGGCCGGTCAGGACGGAAGGTTCAGTCATCAACGCTCTCCCGATAGGCGGCGAAGGCAGCCCCTCTGGCCCCGCTGCTGTCGCCGCCCTGCGCCAGAGCTAGCCGGGGAGCCGGCTTGCCAAGGACAAGGACCTTTTCCAGATACCTCTCCAGATCCGGGACGAGGTCAGGGATATGGGTCAGGCCCCCGGCCAGTACGACGATATCGGGGTCTACAACAAGGGTCAGCGTGTGCAGAAGCTCGGCCGTCAGCTTGCACCAGATGTCCCAGACCTGTGCGGCACCGCTATCCGTTCCGCGGCCGGCCCCGATGGCCTCGGGGGTCCAATCCTGCCCTGTCACTGTCTTGGCGAGCCGGGACAGACCGGGGCCCGCGACATAGGTTTCAAAGCACCCCATGCGCCCGCAACCGCACTGTTGGACGGGCAGGGCGTATTCCTGAACCAGATGGGCCGAGGCCGCGAAATGCCCGAATTCGCCGCCCACGCCCAAGGGGCCGGGCAACAGGGTGCTGTCAAAGGCGATCCCGCCGCCGACGCCGGTTCCAAGGATCAGCGACACGACACAGCGATGCCCCTGGCCTGCGCCAAAGACAGCCTCGGACAGGGCCATGGCGCGGCAATCGTTCAGCCAGGTGATTGGCCTGCCAAGGGCGGCGGCCACGTCGCGGGGCAGGGGGCGGCCGGTGGCCGAAAGGTTGGCGGTGATGGCAAGCCCCGTCCGGGGGTCCACCAAACCGGCCGCCCCGATGCCGATGGGCAAAGGGTGGCCCGCTTCTGCATCCATCCAGCGGGCCTGATCGGCAATGGCGGTAACGAGGGCCTCGTAGTCCTGCGGGGTCGGAACGCGGTGGCGGGCAGACAGGGTCCAGTCGGCGGCAAAGCCCTGAACCTCGATCTTGGTCCCGCCAATGTCGATCCCGGCGGCGATCATGCTGAGACCGGATGCAGCCGCACGCCAGAGACCACCCGGCTAAGCGTGCCCCGCCCTGCAAAGGGGTCGTCAACATTCAGGCCAAGGGCGTCGGACCAAAGCACCCCGGCAACCTGCGCGGCTGCAATGCTGACAGGGGCGTGCCAGACCGGGCCATAGGGCATGGCAAAGTCGATGTCGCCCCCGGGCCCGATGGTCCGGACCGTTGCGCCAGGGAACTGGCTGCGCAATTCCTCGACCAGATCGCTTTCATAGGCGGCGGCATGCGGATCGGGCGAGGTAAAGAGGGTGATCTGCGTGCCATCCGTCACGAAGGACTTGGGCCCGTGCCGAAACCCAAGGGTGCTGTCCCAAAGGGCGGGGATGCGGCCTGCCGAAAGCTCCATCACCTTCAGGGCTGCTTCGCGGGCGGCGAAGGCCATGGGCCCTGTCCCAAGGTAGACCGCTCGGGCCGGTGGCGCACCTGCGGTCGCGGCGTACCTGGGCAAGAGCGTGCCAAGCTGGTCTGCCAGGTAGGTCATCCGATGTTCGAAATCCGCCCGCTCCCCAAAGATTGACAGGGCCGTCAGCAGCATCGTCGAAAAGCTCGAGGTCATCGCAAAGCCGGCATCATGCGTGGTTTCAGGCAAGACAATCGTCTTGCTGTTACCCGAGGGGCTGGGTCGTTGTGCCAAAGCCCCATTCGGATTGCAGGTGATGTGCAGACGGGGGGCCGAAGGGGCTAGAACGTCCAGAGCGTCAAGTGTTCCGACGCTTTCGGTGCTGTCCCCGGACCGACCGAAACTGACGACAAGCGGAGAGGTGCCCCGAAGATAGGCCTGGGGCCGGCTGACCAGATCCGTACTTGGCACGGAGCGCAGCCTGACAGGGCTGTCGGTCAGCCCCGCCTCAAGAATGTCGCCGATATAGGCCGATGTGCCAGCACCGCAGAACCAGACCTCGCGGACCGGCAAGCTGCCGATCCAGAGGCGGTAGGGGGCCGGTTCAAAGCGCTGGCCCCACTCCCTCCAGATTTCGGGTTGGGCGTTCAGTTCGCGCCAGGTGGCCCAGGTGTTGAGGCTATTGGTCATGTTGTCTGCGTCACCTTGGACAAGGCCTTGGGGCTGTCGGGGTCATGCCCCAGTGCCAAGGCGGTGGCAAGGATGACGGGATAGACCAGCGCCAGCAGGTAGGCGGCAGCAGCGGCCGGGGTCAACGGACCGACGCCAAGGTCCGACGGGCTGATCCGCCAGACATCGCATCCCGTCGCCTTCAGCCGTGCTTCGGCCTGGTCAAGGCTGTCGCGGGCAATTTCGGCCCCCGTATCAAGGATCAGGACCATCATCGGGTTCGTGGCAAGCTGCAGGGGGCCGTGGATGACCTCAGACGCGCTGTATGCCTCGGCATGCAGGGCGCAGCATTCCTTGAGCTTGAGGGCGGTTTCCTGCGCGGCGCCATAGCCGGTGTCCCGCCCGATCACGTAGACATGGTTGGCGCGCAAAAGGGCGGCGCGGATTTGGTCTGCCTTGGGGTGAGCCGACGGTGCCGCCGTCAGCGCGGCGACAGAGGCCCGCGTGCGCGCGGCATAGGCCGGGACAAGCGCCGACATCAGCGCCATGCCCGCCGCGACCGACCCGATGACCGACTTGGTGGCTGGGACGGCCAGCTCTGGCCCTGCACCAATGGGGATTGTCACCTGCGCGGCCCCCTCGACCGGCGAGGCAGGCGTGTTGGTGATCGCCAGCACCGCCGCCCCTGCCAACCGGGCGCCTTTGGCCGAGCGGACAAGGTCCTCGCTTGCCCCGGATTGCGAGACGACAAGGGCTGCAGCCCTGTCAAGCTTGACCCCCGCGCCAATGGAAAAGACCGATGGGGGGAGGGAGGTGACCGGCAGGCCCAGCTCGCGCATCAACTCATAGCTCAGGATATTGGCCGCCGCGTCCGAGGACCCGCGGGCAATTGTATAGATCGCATTGATCCCCGACAGGTCCAGCGGCGTGAGCGCCGCGCTGATGTCTTTTGCGGCGGTGGTGCAAAACACGCCGAGCGCCTCTGCGCTTTCGCTTGCCATCAGGTGGCCGGGGCGCTTGGTGGTGGTCAACATCCCCGAAGCCCAAATCTGTCGAATTCGGCCCAGGTGGCCCGAAGGTCAACCATGCCGCCGTTTATCCGCGCCTCGTCCAGCGCCATCGCGACAAGCCCGGCTTCGAGCGCATCGACAACACCAACTGGCAGGCTGTCGGTCTCGCCCCGCAGGAAGGCCGCGATATCGGCGACCATCATGTGATCGGCCCCGTAGTGGGCGGACATCCGGGCCGGCTCGCCCTTGGTATAATCGTGATCGGCCAGGATCGTTCCGTCCCGCGCCGTTGCCTTGAGATACCCGTGGACAAAATCGCCCTCTGCCATCCCCTTGGCCCCCATGATGCAAAACCGGCGGTGTTCGTCGGGCACATTGAGGTTTGTGTGAAACGCGAGGCTTGCCCCGGTTTCATAGTGCAGGATCGCGGTCTGGTAATCGATGATGTCGCCGTCCGAATGGAACGGATCGTCCACGCTTTCCCAGACTGAGGGCTTGCGATGCATGATCTCCATCTCGGTGTTCGAGGTGGGGGCATGTTCAGGGACAAAGCTCTTGCGTCCCCCAAAGCTTGCGACCCGGTCAGGGCGTGAGCCTGTGACCATGTTGTAGACATCCAGATCATGGCAGCACTTTTCCAACATGAAGCCACCGCTCCACCGTACCATCCGGCGCCAGTCACGCATGAAGAAGGCACCGTGATAGGGGCCGATATGTTCGTTCGCCTCAAGCGACACGATGGGGCCAAGGGCGCCAAGAACCGCCCGCAGGTCGACCATGTGCTGCGAATAGCGTAGGACAAGGCCGACCATCACCTGATTGGTGCCATGTTCGGCCAGAAGGGCGGCCAGTTCCATCGTCTCTTCGCGGGTCACCACGACCGGCTTCTCGGTAAAGATGCGGACGCCTGCGGCAAGACCGGCCTTGATATGGTCAAGGTGGAACGCATTCGGCGAGCCGACGAAGAAAAGGTCGGGCTTGGTCTTTTCCAACATCTCCTCGACCCCGTCATAGTGGGGAACATCCTCCCCGATCCGGGCAAGATGGGTGGGTTGGGGGTCAAAGTAGCCCACGAATTCGATCTCGGGCATCGCCTCTTTCAGCAAGGACAGGACATGCCCGGCGCGCAGGCCAATACCGGCGGTGACAACCTTCATCTCAGGCCACCAGTCCGGGGGCGGCCTGACGGCGTAGGACCCGGCCATTGGCGTCAAACACATGGCAGGCGGCAGGATCGACGGTCAGGTGGACGGTTTCGCCCTCTCTCACCGGGGCATTGCCTGACAGCGAGGCCCGGAAAGCGGTGCCGTCGCCGATTGAGCCATAGGTGATCGAGGCCCCGCCCAACCGTTCGAGGACGCGGATGGACACCTCAAGGCCCTCTGTGCCCAGATCAACATCCTCGGGGCGGATGCCAACCTCGACCTTGCTGCCGACATGGGCGGTGGTCGCTTCGACCGGGATGGTCATCGTGTGGCCTCCGGCCAGTGCTACCACCGGGCCGGCAGACGTCATTTCCTTGATGGTGCCGGGGACGAGGTTCATGTTGGGCTGCCCGATAAAGCTGGCCACGAATTTCGTGGCCGGGTGGTGGTATAGTTCCATCGGCGTGCCGAATTGTTCGACCTTACCGCCGTTCAGCACAACGATCCGGTCGGCCATTGTCATCGCCTCAACCTGATCGTGGGTGACATAGACCATGGTGGCGTCCAGCTCGCGGTGCAGTTGCGACAGCTCGACCCGCATGTCGCCCCGCAGGGCGGCGTCGAGGTTCGACAAGGGTTCGTCGAACAGGAAGACCTTGGGGTTGCGCACGATGCTGCGCCCGATGGCAACACGCTGGCGCTGCCCGCCTGAAAGTTGGCCGGGCTTCAGTTTCAGCTTGTCCGTCAACTGCAGGATCTCGGCGGCCTTGGCGACGCGGGCGTTTAGCTCGGTCGGTTGCAACTTCTGGACCCGCAGAGGGAAAGCGATGTTCTCGAATACGGTGAGGTGCGGATAAAGGGCGTAGGACTGGAACACCATCGAGATGCCCCTGTCGACCGGATGGGCGGTGCTGACATCCTGCCCATCGATCACGATCTGCCCGGTCGTCGCCTCTTCCAGCCCGGCGATGATGCGCAAAAGGGTGGACTTGCCGCAGCCGGACGGGCCGACGAAAACGACGAATTCCCTGTCCCGGATGGCAAGATCAATGTCGTGGAGCACTTTGGCCGTTCCAAAGGACTTGTTGATAGCTTTCAGGTCGAGCGTCGCCATGACGAACGTGTCCTTTCGACAAAGATCGTGTGGGAAAAGGGGGTGCGGGTGGCCGCAAAGGCAGCCACCCGCGATTAGGCCAATCGGCCCTTAGAGTGCGTCGTCCAGCTCTTCACCGGCGATGGTCACCAGGTTGTCGACGGTATCATCCTGAAGGATGATGCCCTGCACCATGTTGGTGAACACTGACTGAAGCGATTTGAAGTCTTCGACCAGCGGCTCGGGTCCGCCGGTTGCGATGCCCTGGACAAAGTTCGGCCAGACGTCGCCCTGGGTATAGTAGGGGTCCGCCACGCCCATCGCGACGTAGTCAAGGATGGGTGTCAGGCCCCAGGAGGAGTCCAGATCGTACTGGCTGTCGCCCGAGGTGATGCGCTGGGCCAGTTCCTGTGCCAGTTCCTCATGTCCCGAGCCTTTGAACACCACGATGGAGTCGGTGATCAGGATCGTTCCGCTTTCGCCCGAAGGACCATGCGGGACGGGGGCCACCAACTGGTTGATGCTTTCGTTATGCTGGCCGTAGCCCCAGGGCCCGGACACATACATGGCGATCTGGCCGTCGTTGAACAGGTCCTTGAGCTGGTCACGCTCCCACGCGGTGGGGCCGTCCTGCGCCACAGCGACGAGGCTGCCGTAGAATTCCAGCGTTTCGCGGGTCTGCTGGCTGTCGAGCATGTTCTCGCCGGTTGCCGGGTCGATCACCACACCGCCGTTCGAGTAGAGGTAGTTCAGGAACTGGTGCATCGTGTTGTCGAAGTCTTTGCCGGCAAGGCCGACGCCTGCGGCATCGGTGTTGTCGACCACGCCTTGCGCCATGGCATACATGTCGTCCCAGGTGGCGGGCGCTTCACAGGCCTGGCCCGAGGCTTCGACAATATCGCAGTTGATGTAGAGCGCCTTGGTCGAGAAGGCATGCGGGTAGCCCCAGGAGGTGCCTTCGATGGTCACGGTGTTCAGCACGCCGGGCTGATACATGGTGTTGGGGTCGATCTCGGCGGGGACGATCAGGTCGTTGTTGGCCAGCTGGCGCAGGGTCCGGCTGCCCATGTAGGCGATGGAGGGCGGGTCGCCCGCGGCGGCCAGCGTCAGCGACTTGTCCTGGCAGGTGCCCCACGGCACAGCTTCAAGGTTGACGGTGACGCCTTCGTGGTCAGCCACGAACTGGTCGACCACGGCCTGGTCCGCGGCGCGGACTTCACCACCGCACATGATAAAGTGCAGCTCGGTCGCGTGGCCTTCGGCCTGTGCCGACATGGCGGTGCCGGTCAGCAGCACGGCGCCCAGAGTAAGTTTGGTAAGTTGCATTTGGGTCGTCTCCCTTTTGGTTTTGCTAAGTTTATTCTTTGACTGCGCCGGCGGTGAGCCCGGCGACAAGGTACTTCTGAAGGAACAGGAAGATCACCATGACGGGCAGGACACCCACCAAGGCAGCGGCCATCATCTCGTTCCAGGTCACCGACTGATAGCCGATGAATTCGTATAGTCCGGCTGGCAGAGGTTGCAGTTCGCGCTGTTGGTTGAACGTAATGGCGAACAGGAATTGCTGGGCATAGGCGCCGATGAACACGGCGACCCCGACAACGATCAGCCCGGGCACGGCAAGCGGCAGGACAACCCGGCGCAGGGTGTACATCCGCGACGCCCCGTCGACATAGGCGGCCTCTTCCAGCTCGCGCGGGATCTTCTCAAGGTAGGACCGCAAAAGCCAGATGCCCGTTGGGATCAGGAAGGCCACCCCGGGCACGATCATCGCCCAATAGGTATTCAGCAGGCCAAGGGTCCGCAGAACCCGGTAAAGTGGGATCAGAAGCACTGCGCCGGTAAACATGTTGACGCCCAGAAAGATCGCCAGCGTCGCGTTCTTGAACGGAAAATCAAGCCGGGCGTAGGCGTAGGCCGCCGGGACCACAAAGACCATGGTGATCGCCGTGACAGATGTGGCGATAAAGATGGAGTTCAGGATGTAGCGCCCCAAGAGCGGCACCGTCACCCACATCTGTGAGTAGGCGTCAAAGCTGAAATCGTCGGACCAGAATTGGTAGGGGCTGCGGAACAGATGCTCCAGCGGTCGCAGGCTGGTCATGAACATCTCGAAGAACGGCAGCAGGATGAAGATCAGAAAGATGGTGATGGCAAAGTAGATGCCTGCCATCTGCAGCTTGGTATACCTGTCCATCATGTCACTTCACCCCGTAGTGCTTGTTCACCTTGTTCAGGAAGAACAGGTAGAAAAGTGAAAAGGTCGCCAGCAGCGCCACGATCACCACCGCCCGGGCCGCGCCTTCGCCGAACTTGAAGTTGCCGATGGCGGTTTTGTAGGTGTCCACGATCAGGGTCGTGGTGGCGCTGCGCGGTCCGCCCTCGGTCAGGATCCAGATGATTTCAAAGCTGTTGAAGGTCCAGATCGCCGACAAAAGCGCCATTGAGACGATGACGGGCATGATCTGCGGGATGGTGATCCGCCGGAACCGATACCACCGGCCCGCCCCGTCAACCCATGCCGCCTCATATAGATCGCGGCTGACGCCCTGCATGGCCGCCAGAAAGAACAGGGTGACCATGGGCGTTCCGACCCAGACATCCGTCACGATGGCCGAATAGAAGGCCGAGTTCTTGTAGGCGAGGAATTCGAACGGCCCGTCGGTCAGGCCGATGGCCTGCGCCGTCCCGGACAGGATCCCGAAGTATCCGTTGTAAAGCCACAACCAGCCGATACATCCGATCGCAATCGGGATGACCCACGGCGGCATGACCAGAACCCGAAACAGCCCTCGGCCCGGCACGGCAGCGTTCAGCAAAACTGCTCCGATCAACCCAAGGATCAACTTGAGGCTGACCGACAGGAACATCCAGTAGAAGGTGCGAATGATGGTGTCGTGAAATTTGCGGCTTTCCAGCAGGTCCTGGTAGTTGGCAAGGCCGACATACTGCTCGCCCCCCAGATCGGCCTCCATGAACGACAGTCGGATCGTCTCGGCCAGCGGCCATGCGACGATGACGGCGATGAACAACATGGCCGGGGCGACCAGAAGCCAGGCGAACCACGCCTCGGGCAGAACCTTGCGTCGGGTCCCCTCAATGGCGCGCGTGGCGTCGGTCAGGTCCGTCATCTCAGCCAAGTTGCAGCCCCCCTGGTCAGCATCGCCGCAGCGGCGAATCGATCAACTTGCTCGACCATACCAAACGCCAACATAAATGCTACCAATATAATACCACGTGAGTGGCCATTAGGTTTGAGTTTATTAAAACTCTGTTTTATAAGGTCATATGAGGTGCGTGGCGTCGGGCGTGAAGGGATTGGTATTATAATGCAATACCAGAAAGATGAGGCTGATACAGTGGCCGGGAATCAGGTGGAGGAGGGGGGCGGGACAGGTTCCGCAAAGCACCTTTTTGCGCTGGCCAACTGGTTCAAGCCGGGTCGCGGCCCGCGTTACCTGCAGCTTCACCGTCATATCAGCGCGGCGATCCTGTCGGGCGATCTGGCCCCCGGCGACCACCTGCCACCCGAGCGAGATATGGCCGAAATGGCGGACATCAGCCGTGTCACCGTGCGCAAGTCTGTCGCGCAATTGGTCACCGACGGGCTGATCGAACAGCGGCAAGGGGTTGGATCGTTCGTGCGCGGACCCACAGCGCGGTTGCAGCAGTCGTTGTCGTCGCTGGTCTCCTTTACCGAGAACATGGCAAACCGCGGCATGACCTCCAGCAGCGAAGTCCTGATCCGGGGCCTATTCGTGCCCAGCCATGCAGAGCTTTTGACACTGGGTCTGTCGGCGGGTGACCGGGTGGCCCGCATCCGGCGCCTGCGCAGTGCGGACGGGATGCCTGTCGCCCTCGAACAATCGGCCCTTCCGCGCGATATCCTGCCCGATCCCGAACGGGTGGGCACATCGCTGTATCAGCTCTTGCGCGAAAACGGCCAGGCCCCGACGCGGGCAATCCAGCGTGTCACGGCGGCAAATATCACTGGCGAGGATGCCGCCCTTCTGAAGCTGCCCGAAGGGACCGCCGTCCTGCGGATCGAGCGGACGGGGTATAGCGCCACTGGCCGCCCGATCGAGTTCACGGGCGGGTTCTACCGGTCCGACATCTATGACTTTGTATCGGAGCTGCGCCCCGAATGACCCTTGCCTTCACTTGCCGGATATCCGGCCCGGACCTGTTGTGCCGCCTCACCGTTGACCGGGCATTGAAAGCCCCGGTTCTGTGCTGTTCCGGCATGGCCCCCTTGACCGTCACCGAGGGGGGAGAGCGGCTGTTCGGCCTTGGCAGCTACATCGAAGTGCAGCTTCCCGATCTTGCAAGCGGTCAGACACACTCGTTTGTCCTGGCCTATGAGGGGGGCTACAAGCCCGCAAACCGGGCCTGGATGCCGATGGGGGCCTACCTGCGCACCGACGACGGCTGCCTGCCCTTGCCAGCCTTGAAGCTTGGGGCCCGGCCCGAAGTGATCCCGGATGGACCGCCCCATGACGGGCTTGGCCTCTTGCCCGAACCTCAGTCCTGGACACCCAGCGGTGGGGTCGTCGTGGCCCGTGGGTTTTCCGTTTCGGACCCCGGTTTTGCGGCGGTCGAGGCTTTGGCAGGGCGCCTTGGGCTGGGGCCTTTCCTGTCTGAGACCGGCCTGCCTGTTGTCCTGCAGGACAGCGACCTGTCCGACGAAGCCTATCATCTGGACATCAAGAACGATCGGGTGATCCTGTCGTCAGGATCGGCCAGCGGCCGGTTCTATGGGGCCATCAGCCTTCTGATGCTGCTGCACACTCACCAAGGCCGCCTGCCATGCGGCAAGGTCAAAGATGCCCCCCGCTTTGGCTGGCGTGGGCAGCATCTGGACTGTGCCCGGCATTTTTACGACTCCCAGTCTATCCACGACCTGCTTGACCTGATGGCCCTGCTGAAACTCAACCGCTTTCACTGGCATTTTGCCGATGACGAGGCGTTTCGCCTTGAAATCGACTACCTGCCAGAGCTGTGGCAAAAGACGGCGCTGCGCGGCGAGGGGCATCTGATCCCTGCCGTCTTCTCAGGCGGGGTCGAGGCGGGGGGCAGCTATTCCAAATCCGATGCAGCAGCCCTCGTCGCGCGCGGACAGGAGCTGTTCATCGAGATCATGCCCGAGATCGAGGTCCCGGCCCATGCGTTGGCGCTGGCCAAGGTCTTTCCCGACGTGCTGGACCCCGAGGATACCGGCACTGAGCGCAGCGTGCAGGGCTATCCCTATAATGTCACCAACCCGGCCATGCCCAAGACGTGGGAGGTGCTGACGGCCTTGGCGACAGAGGTGGGGGGGCTGTTCCCCTTTGGCGTTCTGCATCTGGGCGGCGATGAATTGCCGGGCGACACCTGGATGGGCTCGGCCCGGGCAAGGCACCTGATGGCGGGGGAAGGGCTGTCCACAACCCACGACCTGCAAGGCTGGACCATGGCGCGACTGGCCGAAACCGTCGTCGCCAACGGCCAGCGCCCCGCCGCCTGGGAAGAGGCGGCCCGGGGCTGCAATGGCGGCATCGGACATGGTGCGATCCTGTTCAGCTGGACCGGTCAGGGGCCGGGGATCGCAGCGTCACGGGCGGGCTACGATGTCGTCATGACGCCGGCACAACATGTCTACCTGGATATGGCCGCGACCGATGACCCGGACGACTGGGGGGCAAACTGGGCGGCCTATGTCAGCCTTGCCGATACCATCGCATGGGACCCGGTTCCGGCAGATGCGCCCGAGCTTGCCCCCCGTATCTTGGGCGTGCAGGGCTGCTTCTGGTCGGAATTCACCAGTCAGGACGGGCAGATGTGGCCGATGCTTTTACCGCGCATGTTGGGGGTGTCGGCCAAGGCCTGGCAAACCGGGGCGATGGCGCCCGAACGGCTTCACGCTCTGGCGCGGCTGTTCATGGGGTTGGACGCCTTGCCTGTGAAACGTGCGCTTGGCGCGGCGTGACCGCGCCAAGCGCAAAGCAACACGCTGCCTAGCCAAAGATCGTCTTGAAGGTCCCGATGCACTCTCTGAACCCGGCCTCATAGTCACCGTTGCCGGGGTGGAACACGCTTTCGAACGAGATGACACCATCGTAGCCGTCCGCGCGCAGGGCATCCGCGATGGGCTGGAACAGCGGGCCGAGCTGGCCCTCCCCCATGCGCCGCACCTCCAACGTCGCTCGGGGAGTGTCGACAAAGACGTCCTTGATATGGACATGGCCAAGGTAGCCGTCCCGCACCTCGGCATAGCCTTCGGGGTAGGCCCGTTCGTGGCACCAGCAATTGTTGCCGGGGTCCCAAAGGACCTTGAGGACATCCTTGGCCCCCAGATCGTCGATCAGCTTGCGGGCGGTGTAGTTGGAGTTGACCATGGTGCCATTGCCGGTCTCGACCACCAGCGTCAGGCCCTCGGAGCGGGCAAGCTCGACCGCCGGGGCGATCATCGGTGGCATGGTGTCCCATGCGCCTTTGGCCACGTTCCATTGTTCGGCCCCGTTGCGGCCCCAGAGGATCTGTTCCTTGCGCTGGGTCATGATCCTGACAAGCGGGGCGCCAACGACATGTGCCATGTCCATGACCCGTTTCAGCGCGTCCATATGCCGGTTATGCAGGTCGTCGCCGGGCCGGTTCGCGGTGGTCATGCCCGCAAAGACATGGCGGGACAGGCAACAGACCGGTTTGCCCCGGTCGCGCAGGAGGGTGTCGATCTCATGGATTTCGGCCGCCGAATGGTCGCCCACTTCGGTTTCGCCGACAAACTGAAGCTCTGCATACTCCAGGTCGTATTCGTCCATCACGTCGACCGCATGACGCAGGTCGCGGCTGATGCCGTCGCAGATGACGCCCAGCTTCATGGCTTGGCCTTGCGATGCAGCTCTGCCCCCACGATTTCTTCGATGACGCGGGTGCAAACCCAGTTGTCACCGTTGGGGTATTTTGTCCGGCCGGCGTGAAAGATCTGCATGGCAGAGGCGGCGGTGTGCAGGGGCACGCCTAACTCTTCTCCCAGACCCATCGAGATGGTCAGATCCTTGTGCATGGTGTTGATGTGGCTGCCAGTGCCTTCGAACTGGCGGTCGATGATCTTTTCCAGCGCGTTGTTGACCACGCCGCATCCGGCGGAAGAGGTCGAAAAGACGTCCAGCAGGACCTGCCCCGAAACGCCTGCCTTGGCGGCGAGGGCTGCGGCCTCGAAGGTGGCTGAAAACTGCGCCCCGATCAGCGATTGCAGGCAGGCCTTGACCGTTTGGCCGTCGCCCGGCTTGGTGCCGACCCGGTGGATATTGGCCGAGACCGCCTGCATGACCGGGGCGAATGCGTCCAGTACCGCGTCAGGGGCTGCGGCCATCATCGTCAGGGTGCCGTTCTGCGCGCCGGGAAAGCCGCCCGAAACGGGCGTGTCGATCAGGTGGATGCCGGACCCTTCCATCGCGGCCCCGATTTCACGCGCTTCGCGGGGCTTGATCGTGGCGCTCAGGATTACGGCGCCGCCTTTGGGCAGGTGGGACACAAGGCCGCCGTCGCCAAGAATGACCGATTTCGCCTCGTCCCCCGTCATCACCATGACAAAGACCGCCTGCGAGGATGCGCCGACGTCGGCGGGTGACGTTCCCGCGATCCCGCCCATCTCCACAAGGGCCTGCATGCGGTCCGGTTTAAGGTCTAGCCCTTTGACCACATAGCCATTCTTGATCAGGTTCCGGGCCAGCCCGCTGCCCATATCCCCAACGCCAATCACCCCGACTGAGTTCATCTGAACCACCCCCCGTAATTTCCGCGCAAATGGTTGCCAGCGCGGCGTTCGAAAAAAGCCCCAGTCCTGCGAAGGGCCGGTTTCACGGGGGTTTCACACGTCTTGGCGACGTCGGGCGGGTCCGGAAGACACCCCGCTGCCCGGTTATGTGGCTCGAGATTGCACGAGCCAAAGGGCTTGGGCAAGCGGACAAGATGGGTGGCATTCTCAATGCCTGTCCAAAGGCCCTCAACCTCGCCGCCACTATTCCCCGTGTTCCCTTTTCGTTCATGAGGGGTTAACGTCTCCTGATCGGGGCCGGGTGAGCAGGTTGGGCAGCGCAATGATGGCGTCATATCTTGAAAAACTGAACGATCAGCAACGCGCCGCTGTCGTCTTTGGCGTGTCCGGCACCGATGTTCCCCCACCGCTTCTGGTGATCGCCGGGGCAGGGTCGGGCAAGACCAACACGCTGGCCCACCGGGTCGCTCATCTGCTGGTCAACGGGGCCGATCCGAGGCGGATCCTCCTGATGACCTTTTCCCGCCGGGCGGCGACCGAACTTACCCGCCGCGTCGCCCGGATTACCGAACGGGCAATGGGCGGCGGCTATGCGGCCGAGGCGTTGACCTGGGCAGGGACTTTTCATGGCATCGGGGCCCGCATCCTGCGCGAACATGCCCCGGCAATCGGGCTTAACCCGGATTTCAGCATCCATGACCGTGAGGACAGCGCCGACCTTTTGAACCTGTGTCGTCACGAACTGGGCCTGTCAGGCACCGAAAACCGGTTTCCGACCAAGGGCACCTGCCTGTCGATCTATTCCCGCACCGTCAATTCAGAAGAGCCGCTGGCCGAGGTCCTCAAGCGGCATTTCCCCTGGTGCGCGGGGTGGGAGGATGACCTCAAACGCCTTTTCGGGGCCTATGTGCGGGCCAAGCAGGCGCAGAACGTGCTCGATTACGACGACCTCTTGCTGGCTTGGGCGCAGACCATGTCGGACCCCGGTTTTGCCGCCCATATCGGGGCGAACTGGGACCATGTGATGATCGACGAATATCAGGACACCAACCGCCTTCAGGCCCGCATCCTGATGGCGATGAAACCAGACGGGCGGGGCCTGACGGTGGTGGGGGACGATGCCCAGTCGATCTATGCTTTTCGGGCGGCCACCGTTCGCAACATCCTTGATTTCCCTGCTGCCTTCTCGCCGCCCGTGGATGTCATCACGCTGGACCGCAACTACCGTTCGACCCGCCCGATCCTCAAGGCGGCCAATGCGGTGATCGGGCAGGCGCAAGAGCGGTTCACCAAGGACCTCTGGACCGACCGCCAATCACCGCAGAAGCCCCGGTTGGTCACGCTTGCCAATGAGGCCGATCAGGCCCGCTACATCGTCGACCGTGTCTTGGCCGACCGCGAGGTCGGGGTGCGCCTGATGGATCAGGCGGTCCTGTTTCGCACGTCAAGCCATTCGGGCCAGCTTGAGGTCGAGCTGACCCGCCGCAATGTCCCTTTCGTGAAGTTCGGGGGGCTGAAATTCCTCGACTCGGCGCATGTAAAGGACCTTCTGGCGTTGTTGCGTTTTTCAAGGAACCCAAGGGACCGGGTTGCGGGGTTCCGGGTTTTGCAATTGATCCCCGGTGTTGGCCCGGCCGCCGCCGGGCGGGTGCTTGATGCGATCGAGATTGCCTCTGATCCGCTGGCGGCGCTGGAATGGGTGGCCCCGCCGCCCCGCTCGGGCGACGACTGGCCCGCCCTTGTCGCGGCCCTGACCACAAGGGCCAACTGGCCCGAGGCCATCGGCCTGGCCCGCGCGTGGTACGACCCTCACCTTGACCGCATTCATGAGGATGCCGAGGCGCGGCGGGCCGACCTTCTCCAGCTTGAGCAGATCGCCTCGGGCTACCCGACATGCGAGCGGTTCCTGACCGAACTGACCCTGGACCCGCCCGACGCCACCAGCGATCAGGCGGGCGTGCCGATGCAGGACGAGGATTACCTGATCTTGTCCACGATACATTCGGCCAAAGGGCAGGAATGGACATCTGTCTTCATCATCAATGGGGTGGACGGCTGTATCCCGTCCGATCTGGGAACCGGCTGCACCGATGATCTGGAGGAAGAGCGTCGGCTGCTTTACGTCGCGATGACCCGAGCCAAGGACAATCTGACCATCGGGGTGCCCCTGAGGTTCTATGTGACCCAGCAGACCAGAAACGGGGACAGGCACCTTTACGCCCTTCGGACCCGGTTCATCCCCAAGGACATCCTTGATCATTTTGAGCCGGTCTATTGGTCGCCGACCCCTGTACCCGGGACGGCCCCCGTCCCGATGCCCGCCCCAATTGATGTCGGTGCAAGGATGCGGGACATGTGGGGCTAGGGTGGGCTAATGCCTTTTCGCGGCCAGACGTTCGCGGTTGAGCGTGTAAATCCCGGTCGCGATGATGATCGCGGCCCCGACCCATGTCCAAAGGTCCGGCAATTGGTGAAACACCAGCCAACCGTAAAAGGTGCCCCATAAAAGCAGGCTGTAATGAACCGGGGCCAGCACGACGGCCTGTGCCAGTTCAAGTGAGCGGATCACCAGTGCCTCTGCCCCGCCCGCAAGGATTGCCATGCTGGTCAGGAGAAGGACTTCCCTTCCCCACTCCGGGGTTCGCCAGACAAAGGGCAGCGGCAGGGTCAGCAGCACGCTGGCCGTGATCGCAGTATAGGCGATGGTCGTGGCGGTGCCGTCCGTCCCGCTTAGCCGCCGGGACAGGATCTGGCGGACGGCGAACAGAAAGGCGGCAAGCAGGACCAGTCCTGCCGCCGGATGGATCACACCCATGCCGGGTCGGATCACGACAAGCGTGCCAAGAAAACCGATCGTCACCGCGACCCAACGCCGGATGCCCACGGTCTCACCCAGGATCAGTGCGCCGAGGATGGTTACAAGGAAGGGGGCGACAAAGCTGATCGCCACCGCATCGGCCAGCGGCACATAGGCCACGGCAACAATGAAAAGGGTCGCGGACAGTGCTGCCAATGCCCCCCGGCTCATCTGAAGTAAGGGATGTTCTGTCCGCAGCACGCCGCGCCCCTTGATCATCAGCCAGATCATGACCCCCAGAAACAGCCCCAGTTGGCGCGACCAGGCAATCTGGATCGGATGAAAGCTGTCGGTCAGAAACTTTGCGTGGGTGTCGACAGCCGAGAACAAGAACATACCGCCTGCCATGTAAGCGATCCCGCGCAGGCTGTCGGATTTTTGTTGAAGCGTTGGCGGCGGGGGGGCGATGGGTGCGCCGAGGACGTCGGCCCCGGCGGGTCTTAGGGGGGGCGTCATGGGCGCAAGGGTCCTCTGTCAACGGGCGACACCGCCACCATGGGCCAAAGGCGTGGAACGTCAACCGGGCTTGCACAGGTCTTGGCGCAAGGATCGGCCACAGAACCGCAATAATCCCTCTGGATTACTCAACCGGCAGGTTCTCGCGAAAGACCACCTGCAAGCGTGGCGGCACCATTTCGTAGTCCTGTCCGCGCGCGGCATGGACCAGTGTATTGAGCGCCTCGCGGATTTCGACCCGGGCATTCTGGTCGATGACTGCGTCAAGCGTTCCGTCCAACAGCAACGCCTTGTTTCCGTCGGTGGTATCATGGGCGATAAAGACACAGTCGGTATGTCGCCCAAAGTCGGTCAGCGCCCCGGCGATCCCTGCCGTGGCACCGCCTGCATTGTAGACGCCCGCCAGATCGGGATGCTGCTGCAAGAGGCGCGCCATCTCTGATCGCGCCTTGTCCCGGTTCTCGTGCACTTCGCTGAACTGGACAATTTCGATGTTTGGAAAGTCTTCATGCAGGACCTGACGAAACCCTATTTCGCGCTCCTGATGACCGCGATAGGCGAGGGAGCCCGCAAAGAACGCGACCTCGGCGGCGGGCCGTGGCCCGATCAGGCGGCCCAGAAGATAGCCCGCCATCCGCCCTGCCTGTGCGTCGTTGATGCCGATATAGCCCAGATGCGGCACGTTCAGAATGTCAGAGGCAAGGGTCACGACAGATGTTCCCGACCGGATCAGCCGGCGCACCGCCTCGCGCACCACCGGGTGGTCCAGCGCCACAAGGGCGACACCCTGCGCCTTGCCCCGCAGGTCATCAAGACATTGCGCCAGGCTCAGGGGATCGAATCCCGCAATGGTCATCACCTTTGTCTCAACCGCTGAGAACTGCGGTGTCTGTAGAGTGGCCTGTCGTTCAAGTTCGTGGATGAAGGCATTGGTGCCCTGCGGCAGGACAAAGACGATCCGCACGTGCAAAAGCGGCGGGACTGCCATGACCGGGCGGCCGTCCTCATCCAGGTAACCAAGCCGGTTTGCTGTCGCCTTGATATGGGCAAGGGTCCGGGCCCGCACGCTGCCACGCCCGTTCATGGCCCGGTCGACTGTGGCAAGGGACACCCCCGCCTCCTTGGCGATATCCGTCAGGGTTGGTCGCGGCACACTGAACTCCTATGAAGCTTTTTGAGGTATTTCGTCTGACTATTGTGCCGTCAACCCCGTCTTGGGCGGTTAAAGTCCGAAATTTCTTTTCGAAAGGCTAAGATATCCATCCAAGACACCTCAAAATGCCTCAATGCGTTCAATCATTTCATTGACTCCCTTCGCGGCGTGGGTCGAATTGAACCTACAAGATGTGAGGCACGATCTGGGAGGAGGGCTGCGCGCATGACGGTGCTTTTTGGCATGACCCATGACGCAGTGTCGCTTGCCGAACGGGCCGGAGCGCTGGCGCAATTCGGCGGTGTCCGTCTGATGACTGTTGAAGATGGGGCCGGCCGGGGCGTTCGCGTGCTTGAGTTCAACACCGGCAGCGGCCTGCGCTTTTCCGTCACCGTCGACCGTGCCATGGACATTGCAGAGGTGTCGCACAATGGCCGTCCCATCGGCTGGCAGTCCGCCAGCGGCATTCGCCATCCCGCGCTAACGCACGCCGAGGAAGAGGGCGGCCTTGGCTGGAACCGGTCGTTCAACGGCTTTCTGGCGACATGCGGACTGGACCATATTCTTGGCCCCGAGGAGGTGCCCGCCGAAACCTACCGCTATCCGCGCCGGGCGACGGTCCCTCAAGGGCTGCACGGTCGTATTGCCAATACGCCCGCCCGGCTCACTGGCTATGGGGAAATCTGGCAGGGCGACCGCTGTATCCTCTGGGCCGAGGGGATTGTCATTCAGGCGACCCTTTTTGGGGAAAACCTGCACCTGCACCGCTGGATCGAGGCGGATCTGGGGGGCAACGTCGTCCGTCTGTCGGACCGGGTGGTCAACGCCGGTTTTGCCAGAACGCCCCATATGCTGATGTATCACGTCAACCTTGGCTACCCGGTGATAGATGACGGTGCCCGCCTTCTGGCCCCCGTCGGCGAGCCGATCTTTGCCACCCACGCCAAGGCGGGGTTGGCGGCGCAAGGGGTCGGATATCGCACCTGTCCACCGCCGCGCCGGGACTGGACCGAACAGGTCTGGGAACATGACACCACCAGCGATGCCGAGGGCCGGGTGCCCGTGGCGGTGGTTAATGACAGGCTTCGTTTCGGTATCCAGATCGAAACGGCCAAGACGGAATTGCCTTGCCTCCTCCAGTGGCAGAACTTTCAGTCGGGCAACTACGTGATGGGGATCGAGGCGGCCACACACCATTTGCCGGGCAATACTTTTGCCCGCGAGCGGGATGAGATGATCTGGCTGGAAGCTGGCGAGGCGCGGTCCTATCACGCCGAATTCCGGGTCCTCGACGGTGCTGCCGATATCGCGGTGGCAGAGGCGCGCATAGCCGCAATCCAGCGACAACCGGAGACCGACTATCCCGAGCCGACCGGACGGTTTCCCCCGTTGTACTCGGCCAAGGACGGTGCCTCATGACCGCCGTTGATCTGAACACCGCAGCGGTGCGCGACTACAGCCTGACCGGTCCCGAAAACCGTCACGCGGTCGAGGTCGGGCTTGCCTCGGCGGAATGGTATCACTCGGACGTGCCGCGCAAGGTGATGAAGGAGTTGATGCAACGCTCGGACAGGATGGCGGATCGCGATACCCTTTTGTGGTTCGCCCTACTGGCGCTTACCGGCGGGGCCGGGGCGCTGCTTTGGGGCAGTTGGTGGGCGGTGCTGTTCTTTGGGGTTTACGGTGTCCTTTACGGCTCAGCCTGCGACAGCCGCTGGCACGAATGCGGCCACGGCACCGCATTCCGGACCGAGTGGAAGAACGATGTTGTCTATCACATCGCGTCCTTCATGGTGATGCGCAACCCGACCGCCTGGCGGTGGAGCCACGCCCGCCACCACACCGATACCATCATCGTGGGTCGCGACCCCGAGATTGCAGTCATGCGCCCTGCCGCCATTCTCGGCCTCGCCCTGCGGTTCATCGCCATGCCCGACGTCTTCAACGAGTTGCGGACATTGGCGCGGCAGGCGCTGGGCCGGATCAGCGGTCAGGAAAAGGACTACATCCCCCAAACCGAATGGCCCCGGGTCGTGCTTTGGGCGCGGGTGCATATGACGATTTACCTTGTCACCATCGTGACCGCGCTGATCACATGGTCGCTTTTGCCCTTGGTGCTGATCGGGGGGCCGCGCATCTACGGTTGCTGGCATATGGTGCTGGTTGGCCTGATCCAGCACGGCGGGCTTGCCGAGGATGTCCTTGACCACCGGCTCAACAGCCGGACGGTTCTGATCAATCCAGTCAGTCGCTGGATTTATTGGAACATGAACTACCACGTCGAACACCACATGTTCCCCATGGTCCCCTATCACGCCTTGCCGCGTCTGCATGCCCTGATCCGCGATGACCTGCCGCCGCCCACCCCGTCGATCCTTGCCGCCTACGGCGAGATGATCGGCGCGGTCCTGCGTCAACGGCAAGAACCGGGGTATTATGTGCGCAAGACCCTTCCGGCCTCCGCCCGTCCCTACCGGGAGGAATTCCACGCAATGGTTCCCGAAAGGCGGCCGGTATGAAGGTCGCGCTGACGGACAAGGTGGTCATCATCACCGGTGCTGCGTCGGGCATCGGGGCGGCGATTGCGCAGGCGGTGGCAGAGGCAGGTGGCGTTGCGGGGCTTTTGCTGACCGACCGGGACGCAGAAGGCCTCGACGCGATGATCTCTGAGGTGTCCCCAATCGCACCGGTCGAGGTCTGCGTTGCTGACCTGTCCGATGTTGGAGCGCCTGCCCTTGTGGCGCGGGCTGCGATTGACAGGTTTGGCCGTATCGACGGTCTGGTAAACGCGGCGGGGCTGACCACCCGCAGTTCCATGCTGACCGGCACGGCAGAGATTTGGGAGAGCCTTTTTGCCGTCAACACCCGTGCCCCCTATTTCCTTATGCAGGCCGCCATCGCCGATATGCTGGGGCGCAAGGCCCCCGGCACCATCGTCAATATCCAGTCGGTCAACGCCCATTGCGGCGCTGCCGATCTGGCGATCTATTCGGCCACCAAAGGGGCGCTTGCCACCCTGACCAAGAACGCGGCCAACGCCCATGCGGCAGACCGGATCAGGGTCAACGGGATCAACCTTGGCTGGGTGGCGACCCCCAGCGAACACCGGATGCAGGCTGAGGTGCTGGGGCGCGGCCCCGGCTGGCTGGCAGAGGAAAGCGCCCGGATGCCCCTTGGCCGCATGGTCGAGGCGGTCGAGGCAGCCCGGTTTGCGACGTTTCTTTTGAGCGACCAGTCAGCACCGATGACGGGGTCATCGACCGATTTCGACCAAAGGGTCATGGGGGCACCGGTATGACGGGGTTTGCAGGCAAACAGGTCCTTGTGGTGGGGGCCAGCCGGGCGGGTATCGGCGCGGCCATCGCAAGGGCCTTTCAGGAGGCAGGCGCCGAGGTCGCGATTACCGGGGTCGAAGCCGCGCCTGCACCCGAGGACCGCGCCCGCTTTGCCTACCACCAGATCGACGTGACGGATGCAGAGGCCGTGGCGGCCCTCGCCGCCCGGATCTCCCGCCTCGATATCCTGATCAACGGCGCTGCGATCACTGCGCGGGGCGAAGAGATGGCCCCGGCCTTCTTTGCGAAGGTGGTGGACGTGAACCTGTTTGGCACCTTTCGCATGGCAGAGGCCTTTCACCCCCACCTTGCCGCGCAGGGGGGCAGCCTGATCAACATCGCGTCAATGTATGCCCAGTTTGGCAGCCCCAAGAACCCGGCCTACGGGGCCAGCAAGGCAGCGGTGCAGCAATTGACCAAGTCGCTCGCTATCGCCTGGGCGCCTGACAAAATCCGGGTCAATGCCATCGCACCGGGCTTTATCGTGACCGAGCAGTCGGCACGCAGCCGCACCGACCCCACCCATGTCGCCAATGTCAGCGCCCGCACGCCCCTGGGCCGCTGGGGCCAGCCAGAGGACATCGCCGGGACCGCCCTCTTTCTGGCGTCCGATCAGGCGGCCTTTATCACCGGGGCCTGCATCCCGGTTGACGGAGGGTACTCGGTTGCGTGACGCTGGACATAGGAAGGACGGACAGAAATGACCAACTTCACCACCATCGGCGCGGCTGTCATCGGCACCGGCTTTATCGGCGCGGTCCACACTCAGGCATTGCGGCGGATCGGGGTGCAGGTGCGTGGCGTGCTTGGCTCCAGCCCCGAGCGGGGGGCCGAAGGGGCCAACGCCTTGGGTGTTGCCAAGGCCTACCCATCGCTTGATGCGCTGCTTGCGGATCCGACGGTCGATCTGGTCCACGTCACCTCGCCCAATCACGCCCATTATCCGCAGGTCAAGGCCATCCTTGCCGCGGGCAAGCACGTCATCTGCGAAAAGCCCCTGTCGATGACCTCTGCCCAATCGGCCGAGATGGTCGCCCTGGCGCGGGCCAGCGGCCGGATCTGCGCGGTGTCTTACAACATCCGCTTCTACCCCCTGAACCAGCAGGCCCGTGGCATGGTCGAGGCCGGGGAGCTGGGCGATATCCGCTTTGTCACCGGCCACTACCATCAAGACTGGCTGGCCAAGCCCACCGACTGGAACTGGCGGCTTGAGACCGAGGCAGGCGGCGTCCTCCGCTCGGTCGGGGATATCGGGACGCACTGGATCGACCTGACCAGTTTTATCATCGGTCAGAAGGTGGTTTCCGTTCTGGCCGATCTGACGACTTTCATTCCCGAGCGGCAAAAGCCGACCGGCCCTGTCGCCACCTTTTCGCAATCGAGCGGGGGGACCGAGACGCGGACCATCAGGACCGATGACACGGCGATGATCATGTTGCGCTTTGCCAACGGGGCAAAGGGGATGATGTCCACCAGCCAGGTCAACATCGGGCGCAAGAATTCGCTGCAATGGGACATCGCCGGGTCCCGGGCCTCTACCGCCTGGGACTCAGAGGTGCCGGATCATCTGTTCATTGGTCATAGGGATGCGCCCAACCAGATCCTGCAACGGGACGCATCGCTGATGAACCCCACGGGTGCGAGGGCGGCCAGCCTTCCGGGTGGCCACGTCGAAGGCTTTGCCGACAGCTTTGCCGCCTTTTTCGGGCAGGTCTATGCGGATGTGGCGCGGGGCGAACGTTCGCCTGCATCGACCTACGCGAGTTTTGAGGACGGCCACTACGAAATGCGGGTCTGCGATGCGGTGCTGCGCAGTGCAGCCACCGGAACCTGGGCCGATGTTGAACCAAAGGGAGAGACTTCATGAAACTGGGCCTCTTGACCGCCCCTTTCGAGGGCACAAGCCTGATGGATGTCGCGGACTGGACCGCCGCCAACGGCATGTCGGCCCTTGAGGTCGCCTGCTGGCCTTCCAGCGGGGGCGAGGCGCGGCGCTATGCCGGGACCAGCCATATCAACGTGGACGGCCTGACGAAGGCGCAAGGGTCCGAGATCATGGGCGCGATAGCCGACAAGGGGATCGAGATTTCGGGGCTCGGCTACTATCCCAACCCCCTGCACGCAGATGCCGATCACCGGGACGAGGTGATCGGGCACCTGAAAAAGGTGATCACCGCGGCCGGTACCATGGGTGTCGGTGTCGTTAATACATTCGTCGGGGGTGATCGGCGGCTGACGGTGGACGATAACTGGGCAAGGGCCGAGCAGATCTTTCCCGACATCGTCCGGCACGCCGTCGACAATGGCGTGACCCTCGCCTTCGAAAACTGCCCGATGATCTTTTCCAAAGACGAATGGCCTGGCGGGCACAACATCGCCTACAGCCCGCGCATCTGGCGGCGGATCTTTGAAAGCTGGGAAGGGGTCGGCATGAATTTCGACCCCAGCCATCTGGTCTACCAGATGATCGACCAGACCCGCTTTATCCGCGAATTCGGCGACCGGTTTGCCCATGTCCATGCCAAGGACCTGATGATCGATCAGGAGGGTCTTTACGAGCGTGGCATCCTGTCCGCCGGCATGGGCTGGCAAATCCCGCGCCTGTGCGGTCTGGGCGACGTGGACTGGGGGAAGTTCTTTGGTGAACTTTACCGGGTGGGCTACGATGGGCCCGTCATCATCGAACACGAAGACCGCGATTTCGAAGGGACCGACGAAAAGGTCAAACGGGGCTTCTGCCTCGCCCGTGACGTGCTGAGCCCCTTTATTCACTAGACGCCTTTTTTCACAAGAACGACCAAAAACCTAATGGGAGGAATTGATATGAAAAGACATTTAACAACGACCGCAGCCCTGGCCCTCATGGCCACCGGCCTTGGAAGCGCGGCCTTTGCCGAGGCGCATGGCGGCTACACCATCGGCATCTCGAACACCGTTCAGGGCAACGGCTGGCGCGAAGAGATGGTCTGTGCGATGAAGGCCCAGGCCCTTGTCTCGGGTCAGGTCGACAGCCTCAACATCGCCCATCGCAACACTGATGCGGCTGGCCAGCTTGAGGATATTCGCAACCTCATCCAGGCTGGTGTGGATGCCATCGTCATCAACCCCTCGAACGCGGACGGCGTCAACGCGGCCATCGAAGAGGCGATTGCCGCAGGTATCGTGGTCGTCGCCGTCGATCAGGCCGTGACCGCCGAAGGGGCCTACATCCTGTCCAACAACCAGGAAGAATACGCCTACCTTGGGGCGAGCTGGCTGTTTGAGGAATTGGGCGGTTCGGGCAGCGTGGTCTACATGCGCGGTGCCGCAGGTGCGGGTGCAGATAACGATCGGGACGCCGGCTTCCAGCGCGCCCTTGCCGAACATCCGGGCATCGAAGTGGTGCATGAGGTCTTTACCGGCTGGCAGCAGGATCAGGGCAAGCAGCAGATCCTTGACTACCTGTCCACCGGTCTGCCTGTTGACGGGGTCTGGACCAGCGGGATCGACAACGTGATCGTCGATGCCTTTATCGAATCCGATGTGCCCCTGGTGCCGATCGTTGGCGCCGACAACGCCGGTTTCGTCGGTCAACTTGCATCCGTTGAAGGCTTTACCGGCGCCGCTGTGACGAACCCCGGCTCCATCGGTGGGGCGGGCGTTACTCTGGCGCTGCAGATCCTTGGCGGCGAAATGCCCGCCAGCAACACCGTCCTCGTTGATCCCTCGATCTGGGCCAACAACGACCCCGAAGGGGTTGCCCTGATCGAAGCGGCGCAGAACCCCAACCTTGATCCTGAATGGCCGGTTTCGGTCATGATCCCGGGCTGGACCACCTACTCTATGGACGAGATCATCGCCTGCGCAGGCCCCGGCGAATAATCTGATCGGTGGCCCCGGTACAAGCCGGGGCCATCCCTCCATGAGGCAAGGGCAGGCATGACCGACAAACAAAATCCACCGCCTCTTCTGGAGGCATCTGGCGTGTCCAAGCGGTTTGGCGCCGTTGTGGCCCTGCACGATGCTGCGTTGCGGCTTCGACCCGGCGAGATTGTCGCCCTGATGGGGGCCAACGGGGCGGGCAAATCCACCTTCGTCAAGATCCTGACAGGTGCCCTGCGCCGCGATACTGGCCACATTCGCATTCGCGGGGCTGATACGAACTTCAGCTCACCCGCGCAGGCCCGCAAATCGGGTCTGATCCCGGTCTATCAGGAGCCGTCATTGATCCCCGATCTGGACGTGGCCGACAATCTGCGGTTGGGCCAGACCCCGGTCGAGCCGTTTCTGCACTGGGTGTCCGAACTTGGGATTGCCGACCTCCGGCTGGACGACACCATCAACCGGTTGCCTCTGGCAACGCTGCGTATTCTTGATCTTGCCCGCGCACTCGCGAGCGAGCCCGAGGTCCTTTTGCTGGATGAGATGACTGCCGCCCTGCCGACAGATCTGGTCGAGCGTGTCCTCCGGACCGTCCGGGCGCAGGCGGACAAAGGGCAGGCCGTGATCTACATCTCGCACCGCTTTGCCGAGATTGCCCAGATTTGCGACAGCGCCACGGTCCTGCGGGACGGGGCGACGGTGGGCGATCTGCCCATCGTGCCGGGGGTCGAGGAACAGGTCGTCGAACTCATGCTTGGCGCGGCCCTCGAAACCAATCCGGCCCGCAAAACCGGCGCGGCGCGGGCCGCGAGCGGTGGGCCGCATGTGCAGGTCCGCAACCTTGCCGTCGGGACCAAGCTGCGCGACGTGTCGCTTGACCTGCACCGGGGAGAGGTTCTGGGCGTCGTTGCGCTGGAAGGGCAGGGGCAGGATGAGCTGTTCGAGGCGCTTGCCGGGATGATCCGCCCCACTGGCGGCAAAATCGTGATTGACGGCGCGGCTGTCAGCTTTGCCCATCCCGCCGACGCCATCGCCCGGGGGTTGACCTTTGTGCCGGGCAACCGGGCTGATGGGCTTTTGATGCAACGCTCGGTCCATGAGAACATCGCCTTGCCGCTGCTCGCCCGCCCCGGCAAATGGGGCGCCATCGGCATGAAGGCCGAGGCCGGCCGCGTCAATGACGCCATTGCCCGTCTGCAGATCGACACCCGCGCCATGGGCGAGGTGCAGCGCCTGTCGGGGGGTAACCAGCAAAAGGTGACCATCGGACGCTGGATCGCGGCGGGGGTAGATACCCTGCTGCTGTTCGATCCTACCCGCGGGATCGATGTGCGCACCAAGCGGCAGATTTATCTGATTGTCCGCGAACTGGCGGCACAGGGGGCCTCGGTCCTTTACTATACCTCGGAGCTGGCCGAGGTGCCTGCCGCCTGCGACCGGGTCGTGGTGATCTTCAACGGCAAGGTCGTCGACGTGATCGAGGCGGCCGAGGCTGACGAGCAGACCCTGATGCGTGCGGCCTATGGACTGACCGGCGAGGCGTTGCCCGCATGAGCCGCATCGTCGCCCGCCATGGCTGGACCCTTGGGCTACTGGCAATTCTTGTCCTGCTCTTCGCCTTTACCAAAGTCATACAGCCTAATTTCGGGCCCACCGGCCTGGACAGCCTGTCCCGCGCGACGCTGCCCTTTGCCTTTGCGACGGCGGCCATGGCGATCGTGGTGATTGCCGGGGGCATCGACCTGTCTGTCGCCTCCATGATGGCGGTGGCGGGGGTTACGGCGGCAGTTATGATGGATGGGGCTGGGACGGGGATGACCCTCTTTACCGTGGTCGTTGTCCTTGTCATGGGCCTTGGTATGGGGGCGATCAACGGGGCGCTGATCGTCGTGACGCGGGTACCTGACATCGTGGTGACGCTTGCTATGCTGTTTGTCTGGGAAGGGGTTGCCCTTTTGATTCTGAAGGCTCCGGGTGGTGCCGCCACCCCGTGGCTGCGCGAGATCATCGTGGGGCCGTTCCTTGTCCCCTGGCTGCCCCGGTCTTTCGTGTTCCTGTTGGTCTGTCTGGCGGTTGTCTGGATCCCCCTTCGGCGGTCGCGGCTGGGCCTGTCCATTTACGCCATCGGCAGCGACGAATTGGCGGCCTATCGGTCGGGCATTGCCATCGGCCGGACCCGGATCATCGCCTATGCCCTCTGCGGCCTGTTCGCTGCGATGGGCGGGATGACCCTGACGCTGAGCACCGGCAACGGAGAGCCGATCCCCGGCCCATACCTGATGGCGAGTGTCGCGGCGGTCGTCCTTGGCGGTGTCGTCCTTGGCGGCGGCAAGGGCGCGCTTTTGGGGCCGATCATCGCGGTCTTTATCCTGCGGCTGGTGCGGATGGATCTGACGCTGATGTCGGTGGATCCCAATGTGACAACCATCGTGGAAGGCACCATCATGGTCGTGGTGGTCATGATTGGCGGCGTTCTGGCCATGCGCGGGAGGCGACAATGACGGATCAACCGGCACCTCTGAAGCGTGTCCTGCGGTTCATGGGCGACAACCCCATCATTCCGCTGATTGTCCTGCTGTTTTTGCTGATCGGCGTGCTTGAATACATGCGCCCCGGCATCGTCAACGAACGCTGGATGGGCAACACCATCAAGTTCGCCATCCCCCTTGCGATGCTGGCCGCCTGCCAGACGCTGACGATGCTGACCGGCGGGATCGACCTGTCGGCGGCGGTCGCGGCGACCATCAGCGCCTTTGTCATGGCAACGCAGGTGCCCATCATGGGTGTGCCGCTGGCCCTCTGCATCGGGTTGATCCCGGCGATCCTGATCGGATTGGTCAACGGCTTTGGCGTGGCCTTTTGCCGGGTGCATCCTTTGATCATGACGCTCGGCACCGGTCTGATCGGGACCGGTTGCCTGCAGGTCTACCAGCGGTTCGTCATCGCCACCGGGTCCGTGGTTCCCGATGGACTGGCCTGGCTGGGCACCGGGCGGACATGGGGTCTGCCCAATTCCCTTTTGTTATTCGTCCCCTTTGCCATTGTTGTGATCTGGGCGCAGCGGCGCACCGGCTTTGGGCGGTTGTTGTATGCCCTTGGCTCGAACCAGACGGCCTCGCGGATTTCGGGGGTCCGGTCCTGGCAGGTCCTGCTGGCGCTTTATGCCCTGTCGGGCCTCATCGCCGGTGTCACTGGCCTGCTTTATGTGGGGCTGATCAAGGCGCCCTCGCTGTCGCTGGTCAATCCGCTCCTCCTGCCGTCGGTGGCGGCGGCGGTGATCGGGGGCACCTCGATCTTTGGCGGGCGGGGCGGCTATGCGGGCACCATCGTGGGCGCGCTGATCCTGACGGTTCTGGGCACCCTGCTGACCCTGATGCAAATGCCCGAAGGGGCGCGGCGTATCCTGTTTGGCCTGATCATCCTGGCCGTCACCACGATCTACATCCGGCTCACGGATCAAAGCCGGTAAGGAGGGCACAATGGCCAGATACCGCATCGTCGGCATCAGTTTCGACCACATGCACATGGGGGACCTGCTGCGCCTCGTCCACGACCACCCCGATGCGGAGATTGCGGGTATCTTCGACCCGGACCCTGCAAGGATGGCCAGCGCCATCGCCACCTTTGGCATCCCGTCCGACCGAGTGTTTACCGATTTCGACGCCTGTATGCAGGCGGCAAAGCCCGATCTTGCCATCCTATGTGCCGCCACGGCGGACCATGCCGATTATACCGAACGCCTCGCCGCCTATGGCACCAACGTCTTTGTTGAAAAGCCCTTTGCCGGGTCCGTCGCGGATGCCCGCCGGATGCAAGCGGCCGTGGCGCAGGCCGGCAAGATGCTGGTCATCAACTGGCCGCTCGCCTGGGTGGAAAGCCACGTCACCGCCAAGCGGCTGATCGACGACGGGGTGATCGGGGATCTGCTTGAAGTTCATTTCTACGACGGCAATCGCGGCCCGCTTTATCATCTGGCCGACAAGGTCGAGGTGACGCCCGAAGAGGTTGAGCGCCAAAAGCCCGGTTCGTGGTGGTACAAGGCGGCTTCGGGCGGGGGGAGCCTGCTGGACTATCTTGGATATGGGGCGACGCTGGGCACATGGTTCATGAACGGCGAGGCCCCGATCGAGGTGACGTCGGTCATTGACGAAACACCGGGGATCGAGGTTGACCAGCACTCGATCACGATCTGCCGGTACAAGCGAGGCCTGTCGCGGATGGAGACCCGCTGGGGCACCTTTACCGATCCCTGGATGATCCAGCCCCAGCCTGCCTGCGGCTTTACCTTTGTGGGCACGGACGGGACCATCGCCAGCCCAGATTACGCCAGCCATGTCACCGTCCAGACCCGCGCAAGGCCCGAGCCGACACCTGTCCCGGCCGAGCCATTGCCTGAGGGTAGGCGGAATGCCATCGAATACGTCCTGCACTGCATGTCGACCGGAGAGACGGTTACCGGTCCGCTTGACCCGGCCACCAGCCTCATCGGTCAGCGCATCGTCGACACCGCCGCCCAATCGGCCCGCGAAAAGCGCACCCTTGGGCTGCTGCCATGAGCGATGAACCCGACGCCGATACCTATGCCCTGCGCAGCGTGCGGCTGCCGGACGTTCCGGCCCCGGATGTGCCGTATCGGCCACCGGCACCCCGCGCCTATCGGCCTCGCATCGGCATCATCGGGGCCGGGGGCATCGTGGGCGCCAATCTAGACGCTTACCGGACCGCCGGGTGGGAGGTGGCGGCGATCTGCAACCGCACCCTCTCCAAGGCCGAGGCGAAGGCCGCGGAGTTTGCGCCGGGGGCCGTCACCTGTGACGACCCTGCGATGATCCTGAACGATGACAGCATCGACGTGGTCGACATCACCCCGCACCCCACTGACCGGCTGCCCTTGATGGAGGCGGCCCTGCGGGCGGGCAAACATGTGCTGTCGCAAAAGCCCTTCGTCCTCGACCTCGATGCAGGCGCGCGCCTTGCCGATCTGGCCGACGCCAAAGGGGTGAAGCTCGCCGTCAACCAGAATGGCCGATGGGCCCCGCATCTGGCCTGGATGCGCGAGGCTGTCCGGGCGGGCCATATCGGCGACGTGATCTCGTGCCACGCCTCGCTGCACTGGAACCACGGCTGGATCGCTGGCACCCCGTTTGAACGGATCGAGGACCTGATCCTTTATGACTTTGGCATCCATTGGTTCGACTTCGTCAACAGTATCGTCGGAAAGAGTGCGGGGTCCGTCTACGCCTCGGCCGCCTTTGCCCGGGGACAGACCGCAAAGGTGCCGCTGCTGGCGCAGGTGCAGATCACACTTGATCATGGGCAGGCCTCGTTGGTCTTTGACGGCGGCGTGCCCCACGGCCCGCGCGATACGACCTATATCGCGGGCACGAAGGGCAGCTTGCGCAGCGATGGCCCGGACCTTGGCGACCAGCAGGTGACCCTGACCACGGATGCAGGCGTGGCCTCGCCCATGCTCACCGGCCATTGGTTCAACGACGGGTTTCGCGGGGCGATGGGCGCCCTGTTGGTGGCGATCGAGGACCGGACAGAGCCTGCAAACGGCGCCCGCGAGAACCTGCGCGGCCTTGCCATGGCTTTTGCCGCGATCCGGTCGCGTCAGACAGGCGAACGGGTCAAGATCGGCGCTGTCCGCCGGATTGAGCTATAGGGGGGAATGCGATGACGCGCGTTCTGATCGTGGGGGTGGGGAACATGGGGCTTAGCCATGCGCTGGCCCACCATCACAACCCCGGGTCTACCATTGTCGGGATCGTCAACAGGTCTGGCAGGCCGCTGCCTCCTGCTCTGGCGGACTACCCCACCTTTGCCTCTTTCGAGGCGGGGATGACGGTCAAGCCGGACCTTGTGGTGATCGCCACCTATTCCGACAGCCATGCCGACCTGTCGATCCGGGCGATGGAAGAGGGCGCCCATGTCTTTGTCGAAAAACCGCTCGCCCCGACCGTGGCCGAGGCTGAGGCGGTTGTGGAAACCGCCCATCGGACGAACCGCAAGCTGGTGGTGGGGTATATCCTGCGCCATCACCCTTCGTGGATGCGGCTGATTGACGAGGCCCGCGCCTTGGGCGGTCCCTACGTTTTTCGGATGAACCTGAACCAGCAGTCCAAAGGTGCGGAGTGGGAGGTGCATAAGCAACTCATGCAATCGACCTCGCCTCTTGTCGATTGCGGGGTCCATTATGTCGATGTCATGTGCCAGATCGCCCGATCCAGACCGGTCCGGGTGCAGGGGATCGGGCTGCGTTTATCCGATGAGATACCTGTCGACATTTACAACTATGGCCAGTTGCAGGTTACCTTCGAGGACGGGTCCGTCGGCTGGTACGAGGCTGGTTGGGGACCGATGATGTCCGAGACGGCCTTTTTCGTCAAAGACGTGATCAGCCCCGGTGGGTCGGTCTCGATCACCGACGCCGACAAGGGGCTGTCGTCAGACATTGACGGGCATACCAAAGTGGGCGGCATCCTCGTCCATACCCCAACCGGCGACCGGATGATCGACCTGCCACAGGAACCCGGCCATCAGGAGCTGTGCGATGCCGAACAGGCCTATGTGCTGGAGGCCATCGCGCAGGATCTCGACCTTACCGACCACATGAACGATGCCGTGCAATCCTTGCGCATCTGCGTGGCGGCCGACGAGAGCATTCGAACCGGTCAGGTCGTCAGCCTGGGGTGACACTGTCCCGAACGGCAGTTCCCCCGTTTACCACAGGTCCCTTGCTGTTAGGATGTCGCCGAACCCCGGCCCCCGGCCAGCCAACAGACATGCAGACAGGACAGAACGCGATGGTGGACTACGTTTCAGCCAATGGGATCAACATGGCCTACCGGTTTGACGGGCCGACGGATGCGCCGGTCCTGATGCTGTCCAACAGCCTGATGTCGACCCACCGCATGTGGGACCCGCAGATGACGGCCTTTTGCTCCCAATACCGCGTCTTGCGCTATGATACTCGGGGCCACGGCGCGACCGAGACGACGGAAGGGCCCTATTCCATCGACCTTCTGGCCCGCGACGCCGAGGCCCTGATCGAGGTTCTGGGGGTTGGTCCGGTGCATTTCCTTGGCCTGTCCATGGGCGGCATGATTGCCCAGCGGCTTGCCGTGAACCGCCCCAACCTTGTCCAGTCCCTGTCGCTTTGCGACACCGCGTCCGAGATGCCGACACTGGCGATGTGGAACGATCGGATCGCGACCGCGAATGCCAAGGGCGTCGAGGGCCTGCTGCCCGGCACCATCAAGCGCTGGTTTACGCCGGGGTTCATCGAACGCTCGCCAGCGGCCGTCGGGTTTGTCGAAGGGATGATCCGTGATACCGGGGCGCCGGGCTACATCGGCTGCGCGTCGGCCGTGCGGGACATGAGCCAGACGGACATCCTCAAGGACATCCATGCCCCGACGCTTGTGCTGGTCGGGGCGGAAGATCCGGCCTGCACCCCCGCTCAGGCGATGGTGCTGCACGAGAATATCCCGGGATCACGCCATGTCGTGCTGGAGGATGCCGCCCACCTTGCGAACATCGAGAAACCCCATGAATTCAACGAGGCGATACTAGGCTTTCTTGCCGAGGTGGGCTGACGCCTGATCGTCGCCGGTTGGACGGATGGACGACCTAAGGCGTGGTCGGATTTGACGTCAGCGAGGCGGCGAGGACATTGCCAGTGGTCCGGACGATGGTGTTGGCTGGAAGAACGATCTCGGGATCGGGCTGTTGGGCGGCCGCCTCGTCCCGGTCAGGATAGTCCAGCTGGGACAGAAAGTGTTTCATACAGTTCAGGCGGGCCCGCTTTTTGTCGTTTGACCGGACCACGGTCCAAGGCGAATCCGCTGTGTGCGTGTGGAAGAACATCGCTTCCTTCGCCTCTGTATAATGGTCCCATTTGTCGAGGCTCGCCCGATCAATCGGGGACAGTTTCCAACGCTTGAGGGGATCAGTCTCGCGAGAGGCAAAACGGCGCTTCTGTTCATCCTGCGTCACGGAAAACCAGTACTTGAACAGCACGATGCCGCTGCGGACCAGCATGCGTTCAAATTCAGGCGTTTGGCGCATGAATTCGTGGTACTCATGCGGTTCGCAGAAATCCATCACCCGCTCAACACCCGCCCTATTGTACCAGGACCGGTCATAAAAAACCATCTCGCCCGAGGTGGGGAGATGTTTGATATACCGTTGAAAGAACCACTGGCCGCGCTCTTCGTCGGACGGCTTGTTCAGGGCCACGACGCGGGCGTTGCGTGGGTTGAGATGTTCGGCAAACCGCTTGATCGTCCCGCCCTTGCCCGCTGCATCCCGCCCTTCGAACAACATGACGACCTTTTGGCCGGTCTCCTGAAGCCAGTATTGAACCTTGAGCAATTCAACCTGAAGGGCGGCCTTTTCCTTTTCATAGGCCGCCCGACCAAGACGATCAGCATAGGGGTATTCGCCCTGCTCATATCCGGTCGGACTGGGGTCCGCATCGGGGATGCTGGTTTGATCCACTCCGGTGATCGGATCTTGTTCTGGCATTGGTCACCTCCACTGGCCTGATCGTCCATAGCAAGGGGGGATGGTCCGCGTCGTTGACCTGGATCAACCATTGGGTGCCTTGCTGCGGCACGCTGCGCGGCGTTGATGGGTGCAGCAGATCAGGTGTGGAATAGACTTTGGCTGACCGCTACCAACCTTTGGCTGATCCGAATGGAAGCCCTCCGCTCCATGCTCATCGACACCACGTCCCGCGCCTTGCCGTATGAAGTTCAGGCTTTCCACGCTTGCGTCGTTGCGCGAGGACGCTAGTCTCCGTTTCGGCGGTTTTGCCGGGACCTGGACCTGGACCTTGACCTGGGCCGGGACTTGGGCAGAACCCTTTCCCCCGTTCATGGCGTTGAATGGAACCACCATGCTCTGCGCCGACCGCGCAAAGGCCGGCTGAAAGAGGACCAAGCGGGATGAGATTTGGCTCTGCTCTCTTTCGGATGATCTGCATTCCCAGCCTAATGTTGGGTTTGTTCTTCATGTCGATGTCGCTGACCCCGTCGCTGATCCCCAGAGGGGCGCTTGTTCAGGGCATTCTGGGTGGGCTGGTTGCGGGGATTGGATACCTGTGTGGCCGGATCATCGCCCTGATCTGGCGGGCCGCTGATCTGCCGCGCCTGCCCGCAGCAGTGTCGCGCGTCGTGACCCTTGTCTGGGCGGGGGCGGTCCTGGTCCTGTTGGTCTGGACCTTGGCGCGAAGCCTGCCGTGGCAGAACGACCTGCGCGCGAAAATGGGGCTTGAGCCTGCGGACCAGCTGCACCTTCTGACCCTACTGGCGGCGGCCCTCGTCGTTCTTGCCATCGCGCTTGCGATTGGCTTTGGGATCGCCGCCCTGTTCCGGCTGGTCCGGGTCCGACTGTACAGGATCATGCCCAAGCGGCGGGCCGATGTGCTGGGGCTGATTGTTGTGGCCCTTCTCCTGCTTGTCATCACCCGTGACGGCATTATGGACAACGTTATCACGGGCCTTGATGAAGGGTATGAGGCCGCCCAGAACCTGTTCGACAATGCCGCACCGCCACCGGTGGAAGACAGGATGACCGGCAGCGTCGCATCGTTGGTCGACTGGGACGGAATGGGCCAGCCGGGGCGTAACTTTGTCACCTCTGGCCCGACAGCCGAGGCGATTGCAGCCTTCCGCGGAAGGCCCGCGCTTGATCCGATCCGGGTCTATGTTGGACGGGCCAATGGCGACACCGCGCAGGAGAGGGCCGATCTGGCGCTGGCCGAACTGATCCGGGTCAATGCCTTTGACCGGGCGGTGATGATCGTGGCAAGCCCGACGGGAACCGGTTGGCTGGACCCCGGATCGCATGATCCGGTGGAATACATGCATGGCGGGGACATCGCGACGGTAAGCGCGCAATATTCCTACCTGCAATCGCCACTGGCCCTGATCCTTGAAACGGACGCGGGGCTGGAGCACGCCACTGCGCTGCTTGAGACGGTGCACGACTATTGGAAGACGCTGCCCCCGGACGCCCGACCGCGCTTATATGCCCACGGGCTAAGCCTTGGGGCGTGGTCGTCGATGTATGCCACCAACCTGTTCCGGCTGGTCGACGATCCGATCAACGGGGCCTTCTGGGCCGGTCCGCCGTTTCCGTCGAACTTCTGGAACTACGTCCAGGCCGCCCGCGCTGAGGGCAGCGCATGGGTCCTGCCGACGGTGGGGGACGGGTCGCTGGTTCGATATGCCTCGCACTTTGCCGACGCGTCCGAGGCGGCGCCACCCTGGGGCAACATGCGGATCGTGTTCCTGCAATACGCCAGTGATCCCATCGTGTTCTATGACCCCAAATCGCTCTGGCGCGCTCCGCCCTGGATGGTCGAGCCGCCAGCCCCCGATGCCTCTTCCAACATCCGGTTCATGCCGATCGTGACCCAGTTCCAGCTTGCGCTAGACATGGCACTGTCTTTTGGGGCGCCTCCCGGCCATGGGCATGCCTACTACGCGCAAGACTATATCGTCCCTTGGGTCGAGGTTTCGGCCCCCGAAGGCTGGACGGACGATGATACCGCCCGCCTCAAGGCCCATTGCGACAACGGGTTTCAGTCCGGTTGCAGCAATGAGGTCAGGTAGAGGCATCGCTGGATACCGCCCGAACGCGGTCGGATCGCAGCCTCAAAGCCGCCGATTGCCCTGCACCGAAGGGTGATGTTTAGTGATCGGGACCAACGTTCGCCCCGGTGTCGCGGGACCGGTGAACGACGGCAGTCCCCCTGCGACCTATGCGAAAGGACCCCAAGGATGTCAGACGCCCCTTTGAAAGGCTGGAACCACGTCCCGAACGTTCCAATCCAGGTCTCGCCCTTCTTTCGCTGGCCTCTGCGGCCAAGGGAGATGGTGGCATGGGTCTGGAACTCATGGTTCCTGATCACCGAAAAGCTGATCATCGTCGGGATCGCCTTTGCCTCGTTCTACTGGTTCCAGCCGCCGCTGGAAGAGACACGGACCCTCGCCTTTGGCTGGATCGCCGAGATGTACATTCGCAACCTTGTCCTGATGACTTTGGTGGCGGGCGGGCTGCATCTGTATTTCTACACCTTCACCCGGCAGGGCCAGCACCTGAAGTATGATCCCCGGCCCTTGATGAAGAACGGCCGCCAGTTCACCCTTGGTGGCCAGATCCGCGACAACATGTTCTGGACCCTTGGCAGCGGGGTTACCGTCTGGACGGTCTATGAGGTCCTGATGTTCTGGGCGCTGGCCAACGGTTATGCCCCGCTTTTGACCTTTGCCGCCCACCCGGTCTGGTTCGTTGCCCTGTTCCTGCTGATCCCGATCTGGGAAAGCTTTTACTTTTACTGGATTCACCGGCTCTTGCATGTGCCGTTCCTATACCGGCACGTCCACGCCCTGCATCATCGCAACATCAACGTCGGTCCATGGTCCGGCCTGTCGATGCACCCGGTCGAGCATGTGATTTACCTTGGCACGGTCCTGATCCACTGGGTCGTGGCTGCCCATCCGGTGCACATCCTGTTCCATCTGCAATACTACACCCTGACGGCTGCCACGACGCATACCGGCTTTGAGGGGCTGGTGATCAAGGATGAAAACCGGCTGAAGCTGGGCACCTTCCACCACCAGATGCACCACCGGTATTTTGAGTGTAACTACGGCTCGCTCGAGATCCCTTGGGACAAGCTGTTCGGATCATTTCACGATGGGACCGAGGCTGCGGACCAGCGGATCAAAGAACGGCGCAAGCGCCTGACCAACAGCTAGGGCCGGGTCGACCGGCCGGGGGAAAAGGCCGCAAGGTCGGTGTTCGGCCCGCGCCCGCTGGCGATTTGCGCCAGCCAGCGACCGGTCTTGGGCCCAGCCGTCAGCCCGACGTGCTGATGCCCGTAGCCCAGCGTCAGATTATTCGCCCGGGGTGCCGTACCGATGACGGGCAGGGAGTCCGGAGTGCTGGGCCGGTGGCCCATCCATTCGTCGACCCGGTCGTAGGTCAGGTCGGGGAACAGCGCCTTTACCTGCCGCCGCAAAAGGTCGAAGGGGGCCTTTGAGGGAGCCGCGTCCAGCCCTCCGAATTCGACCATACCTGCACAGCGCAACCGTCCGGTCATGGAGTGCATGGCAAACTTGCCCGACGTCACCATGACCGAGTTCCTGAGCGTGATCGACGGGTTCACGAATTCGATGTGATACCCCCGTTCGGATTCGAGCGGGACGGTGATCCCCAGTTTTGCCGCCAGCGGACCGGACCACGGCCCAAGGGTCAGCACGTAGTGATCCGCCGTCATCGGGCCCTTGTCCGTCTCAATCCCTGTGCAGGTCCCATTGGCAAGGCGGACGTTGGTGATCGTAGCCTTGCGAAACACGCCGCCCTTGTCGCAGAATTCCGCCATGAGGGCTGTGACATGGGCCCCCGGATCGACGATCCGGCCATGCCTGAGCAGCCTCACGCCATGGCCAAACCGTTGCCCAAGGGCCGGGTCATGGGCGGCAAGGTCTGCGCCCGACATCTCTTCGAACGGGATGCCATGCTTCTTGCGGATCGCCCAGCCGTAGCTGTCCGCCAGAAACGCCTCCCGGTCCTTGTAGCCGTAAATCCAGTCGTCGTCGGTGATGTATTGGGCCGCCGGGGTGCCATCGGCAAGGGCGTGGTGCTGGTCCACCGCGTCATGCAGCAGTTCGTACAATTGACCCGCGATGTGATCGACGTTTCGGGATTGCCCAAGGTACTGTCGCAGGAACGGCAAGAGCCGTGGCAGATAAGACCACTTGAGGAACAGGGGCTGGTTAGGGCTGAACAGCATTCGGGGCGCCTTGCGCCACAGCCCCGGGACGCTGACCGGGACAATCGCACCCGATGCGATGACACCGGCGTTGCCGTAGGATGTGCCCGCAGCCGGTCCTTCGCGATCGATCAGGGTGACGGCGAAACCATCCCGTTGCAGCCAGAGCGCGGTCGAAACCCCGACAATGCCTGCGCCGACAACGATGACTGATCTTGTTTGCACGCCCATCCCCAATCGGCGTCACGAAACACCAGACCACCCGCCCGTGCAAGGGGATTGGATGGCCTATGT
>CALFSV010000343.1 GCA_937916485.1 uncultured Paracoccaceae bacterium
GTAGTCAGATAAAAGCTACCTCATAGAATGAAAACAAAAAGAACGTCACCGCAATGCTGAAGACACTTCCATACAACGCCCTGCGCACACTCGAAGCGGTTGTCAGATTGCGTGGTTTTGGTCGCGCTGCAGAAGAAATGAACGTGACGCAGAGCGCGGTGAGCCAGCACATCAAACTGCTGGAAAACTGGCTCGGACATCGCCTTCTGATCCGGCAAAATCCCCACACCGTGCCAACTGAACACGGCGCACGATTGGCCACGGCCGTCCGTGACGGCTTTTCGTCGATCGAACTGATTTGCGATGAAATGAGGGAAAGCCCTAAGTTACGCAGCAGCGGACTGCTTGTCGCTGCGCCACCGGGTTTTGCATTTATCTGGCTACTGCCGCGGCTTATTCACTTTGATGAACAAAATCCTGACGTCCCTTTTTCACTGTCGACTGACCCGAAATCACAGGACCCAGCAACAAGCGAGGCGGATGCAATCATTGCCTACAGCGCCGGCGGGTTTCCGCAAATGCACGCCGAACCGATCATGTCCGAATTCATGGCACCAGTCTGCGCACCAGAACTGGCCGAGAAGCTAAACACTATCGAAGACCTTGCGAGCTTCGTAATCCTCCAGGACGAGACAAAGGAAAGCGACTGGCGTTCGAATTGGGATTTTTGGGCAAAAGAAGTCAATGTGACGTTGCCGCATTTTCCGAAGACGCGTAAATATGGGCAGGCCAATTTGGTCATTCAAGCAGCGATCAACGGGTCAGGGATTGCGATGGGTAGATCCCCACTTGTCGTAGATGCCATCAACGAAGGAAAGCTGGTGTATGCCTTTCCTCAAATTGCACGATCGCAGTTTTCATACTGGTTTGTGTGCCGCCATGATGCGATGAAGTTGAGGCCCGTTCAGGCGTTCCGGAACTGGATTCACGCCGAAGCTGACAAACCCGAGAGCTGAATGTATAACGTTTTGCTCGCTTTAGGGACCGTCACACAAAGCGCCTCGTTTTCGATCAGCGCGCAGTTCCCTTGCTGCAAAGTCACTCCGTTGCATTCGCTTGACCCTTGGATGGCGAAGACCGCATAAACATTTTGAGCTGTTGAACCGATACTGTCATGGACCGGCCCGTTCACAACGCGAACTTCTGCTTTGATCTGGCTCGGATCGAAGATTACGTTGAAATCACGGATCGCACCGTCGTTGAGCACACTGCGCATGTCCGAGTCACCGCTAAACGAGAAGGGTGCAAGCAGTGGCACTTCATGTGTCTTGGAGGGGCTTTGAAGTTTAAGTCCCGTCCCCTCAATGACAGTCAGAATACGCGACATTCCTGGAAAATGCGAAAAAGCGCCTTCGGTCGAAACATCAGCGATGCTTAGCCGCCATGCAAAACCGTTTGGGCCCGCGGCTTGGGCGACTTCGCGGGTAACGCCGCCGCCGTTCTTCCAAGGCATCTCCGAAAGCTTTGATATATCGATGATCTGGAAATCACGCATACATCAATTTACCATTTTCCGCTTGCCCGACCCGGGTCGCGGGCTTTTCAAATATCGCGCGCATGTCAGGATACTCTTCAAGTAATGCTTCCCCTCCGGCGATGCGGCTTACATATAGCTCCCCGTTCTCCCACAGCGCGACACCGTCAACACACACAGTTGCATCAAGGATGTTCAACGATATTTCACCGGGCGGATAAGCACCGCATGTGTGGAAATGCAGGATGCGCGGGTTGCCAAATGCGCCGCCGCTCCACCGTTCGAAGTCATCACCTGCTGGTTTCTTGAATTCACATCCAGGGTGAATACCGGCATGCCATGAATGCAGATAATAGGTATCGATTCCGTACTTATTGCCTACGAATTCATAGTGCGCTTTAGCAGCAGCCACGTCATCGACGGACCCTTCAAATCCTGTGATCCGCGTGTTCTCAAAATTCACAAATACCGTTTCTTTGAGCTCGCAGGACCACGGCGTGTAATACTGCGATCCTGTTCCGGTCAAAAACCCGTTTTGCGCAATACGGCCGCTGAACCCCTCTCCAGGGATCGGGGCAAAGACCGAAACAGGAAACCGCTTCAGGGTTGTGTCCAGCACGGACATCGGCATCGTGGCAATCGCGCCTCCGAAATCAGTGCCCGCCGGACAGGTCACGCGGATTTCGGACCCTTGGAAGACGGCCATGTTGACCATTTCTTTGAGGGCTTCGAATGCTTGGTAGTCAATTGTGCCAAAAGGTGACGCGAGCATGTCGCGGTCCAGCGCGTAACTGATAATTTGCAAATTGGGTGAATTCTTGGGGCGGAATCTGATTTGATCACCCAGCCGCGCCAGAAATACCGTACAGTCGGCTTTCCCCATTTCACCCTCAAGATCAGCGGAGGGGGCCGTGACGTCTCTGCTCAGCGGCACTCCAAACATCTTGGTAATCAAGCCGATATCATCAGCCACATTCTTGATCGCCGTGCAAAGTTCAGGATCATAGTACCCGATATCGTCAGTCTCGCGGACGATCAAAAGCGTATCGCCGGGCTGACATTTCGCACAGTTCAAAAGTAGATTGCGCGCGCCCTTTGTAAGACGCTCTTCAAAACTTATGGCCAACGCTGTCACCCCTATATTTTGCGCCGCACCTACGAGTGACGCAGAGAAAACGTAACAATCAAGCAAAATTGGGGCAATTTTGCTTTCGTAAACACACTCATTAGGTGGGCTAATATACCCACGCTAGCTCTTGCGATTTCTAGTCAAATACAGCTATAAGACCATACATAAAAAATAGAGGCGACCCGTTGCGCACCAGTTATCACGACATCAAGGCCATCGTTCTAACCCGTATCCGTGAAAACATCTGGCCTCCGGGCGCCAATTTGCCCGGCGAAATCGAGTTGGCCAAAGAGTTTGGCTGCGCGCGTGCGACCGTTAACCGCGCGATGCGCGAGTTGGTTGACGAAGGCATCCTTGAGCGAAAACGCAAGGCTGGCACCAAGGTAAAATCCTACCCCACGCGACGAGCCCTGTTTTCAATTCCGATTGTCCGTGAAGAAATCACAAATACCGGTGCAAAGTATCGCTATGTCTTGATCGAACGCAAAATTATGCCTGCTCCGGGATGGTTACGCGCAAGATTGGAAGTCAAAAAGGATCAACCTATCTTGCACTTGCAGTGCATGCATTACGCTGGGCCCAATCCATATCAATTAGAGGACCGTTGGATAAACCTTGCGGCGGTTCCCAACGCTGCGGACAATGATTTTGAAGATATGGGACCGAATGAATGGCTGGTCCGCGAAGTTCCCTTTACGGAAGGCGAGCTTGTGTTTTCTGCAACGAACGCCTCAAACGAAGTGGCGAACTTTTTGAACACGTCTGATGGAACAGCCGTTTTCACCGTTGAGCGTACCACGTGGCTAGATAAAATAAGCGTCACTTACGCCCGCCTTTATTTCGCCAGAGATCATAAGATGTTGACGCGACTTTGATGTAATGCGCACCAGACTGAATTTGGTGGCGTTCGATCCCAAATCTTTTTAAGATTAGACATAAAGCCTTAAAGCCTGCACAATAGATTTGGCCGCATTTCTGATACTTTCGGCCATCCGGCAGAAAGCTTAGATTTATGATCGAAGACGATTTAACCATAGGGCCCATCCGCGACCATTTCCGCAGGTTGGCAGTTCCAGCGGCAATCGGAATGCTATTCAGCACGCTCTACAACATTGTGGATACGTTCTACGCTGGGTACTTTGGCACCCAAGCACAGGCCGGCCTGGCGATCGGGTTTCAGGCCTTCTTTGTACTCGTTTCAGTCGGATTTGGCCTCGGCGCCGCGATGAGCGCGCTTGTCGGCAATGCCAAAGGACGCAAAGACGTCCGCGATGCGCGCCACCTCTCAGCACAAGGGATCGGGTTTGCAGCCACCGCGACCCTCATTCTTACAATGCTGGCCGTCGTGGTCGGCCCATCGTTGATTGCGCTGGTCTCAGAAGCGGGTGCCTACCGTGATGCCGGCCAATCTTACTTCTACTGGCTAGTCTTAGCGCTGCCCGGTTTCATCCTTGCCTACACCGCGAACGGAATTCTCCAAGCCCGCGGCGATACCGTTTCCATGCAGCGCGCGTTGATTGTAGCGTTTTTCGCCAATATCGCGCTGAACCCGTTGTTCATGTTCGGCATCCCCGGAGTCATGTCTGGATTGGAGTTCAACG
>CALFSV010000344.1 GCA_937916485.1 uncultured Paracoccaceae bacterium
AAATGGGATAAAACTATCCCAGTTGGTGGACCACTTCAGTGGGGGCACTCCACTCTCTTGGAAGCAGCCCTTTGGACTGGATTGGCTTTGATCGCTGCGCCATCGTGACCAAGGCGGGGACGGCCGGGTCGTTCTTTGTGGATGGCGGCGCCGCCACGTCCGGGGCCTTTGCACCTCAGTGGCAGGTGACGGCTGCCTATATCGGGCGGGGCATCGCCTTTCAGGACCACTGGTCCGGCGTCATCCAGCAGATTGTCATCTATGATCGCGCCTTGTCCGGTGAGGAACGGCAAACGCTTGAGGGCTGGGAAAGCTGGCACACCGGCAAAGGCGGAGCGAACCTTCCTGTGGATCATCCGTTCAAAGCGGCTGCGCCCATGACGACCCTTTAGCGGCGTCTCGAACGCCTTGTTGCCCGCTCAACCTTTGGACCGTGCCATCAGTTCAGCGCGCTTCCAACCGAGGTGACAAGGGCCGGGATCGACTGCTGAATGGCCCGGTTCCAACTGGTGATCGGCTGTTGCTGGACGAAAACGATGTCGTCGGGCCGCATCTCAAAGCGGGGTGCTGTGGTGAAGGCCGCTGCATTCCGTGCGTCGAGATGCCAGGCGGTGACGGCGCCAAACTCTGCGCTTTCGGTGGCGGATCGCAGCACATAAATATGGCCCGGATTGCCCGTCGCCTGGTCGAACCCGCCCGACCCGAACAACACGTCCGCAAGGCTCGTCTGTTGGCCATAGGGCAGGGCAACGCGGCCCTGTTCGCTGACCTCTCCGGTCAGGTAGACATAGTCCCGCAAGGTGGCCCCCAGCTCTTCGCGCACAAGGAACATGTCGCGGGCCTCGGTCAGGGCGGCGCGGCGCAGGCCGATTTCCATAGACAACTCATTAAGAGCTGCGGCCCGATCCGCCCGCCGCAAGCCGATGACGGACAACTGGTTTTCGTAAAACGACTGCGCCCGGTCCAGATCGTAGGCGGTATCGACAAAGATCGCGTCGCCTGCCAGCACGGCCAGGTTCTGCAGATCGGCCCGACTGCGAAAGGCCTCAAGCGGGATTTGGTAGAGGGTGCCATCGCGGTACAGCCGGATCGTCGCATAAGCGAGATCGCGCACGGTCGTCCCACCGGCCAGGGTCAATGCTTCGGCGAGGCTCGTCCGGGTCAGGGTCAGGGCGCGGACCTGCGCCTCTGCCACCGCACCGCCGACCGTGTAGCGCTGGGAGGCAAAGCCGGTGACTTGAACGCCGAAGGTCGGGTCGATGCGCGCATCGATCAACCGCTCGAATATCCGGCTTTCGGCCTCTTCGACCGTCATCCCCCGCACCGTGACCGCGCCGACCTGCGGGATGGATATCGCGCCGTCATCCCGGACGACCAAATCCTGATATGTCGTTTGCATCGCAGATGAGGTGGACATCCCCGCGTTTGACGCACCTTGGGCGAGGGCAAGGCGCAGGACATCACCATCCCCCAGACGATATGGACCGGGCTCAGAATTGGGCGGCGGCCGAAGTTCGGGCCGGGTCGGCGGCATGGCTGCGTAGACCGGTGCCTCTGGCAGAGAACCCGGTCCGCGCAATTGCCCCGAACCTGCTGTTTGAAAGAACACTGCCGGCAATGTTTGGGGGGCGTATGGCTGGCGATTTGCCTGTAATACGGTTTCGGCCGTGATCGGCAAGACCCGCACATCAAGGTCACCGGTTTGCGCGCCGACCCGGCTGTTGACATAGACGGTGCCGCAGGACGACAGGGTCAGCCCAATTGCAAGCCCACCCAATAGGCGAATGGCCTGCCAGGTTTTGCGCAACGGGATTTGCGGAGGTGTGGTCGTTTTTGTAAACACGTTCAGGTACTTCCCCGACAATCGTAACCATCCCAAACACGCGGGACGCACAAGATTTTGCACGCACAAAATCAGCCCCATCACACAGGACACATGGCTTTGCGTCAAGCGTCAGGTTTTCGGTGCCAGGGTGGTGACTTTCATTCCGGCCCCGAACCGGTTGGGCGACGCAGATCGCGCCTGCCGTTTGATCAAACCGCCCGATCACAACCCGCTTTGACCGGTGCTCATGGTATGTTGGGACGCGTTGCAGTACTCTTGTGATCAGGAAGAAGCTTCTTCTTTCGGACTTTTTACAAGTTAGGAAACCGTATGACCCTTCTGAGAGTTGCAATGTCTACAGTTGCGGTATTGGTGACAGCTTCGGCGGCGATGGCCCAGGACGTTGCTTATGAGTTGACCAATGTGTCCGGTTTTACCGTCATGCAGGTCTTTACCTCACCTGCCAATGCTGGCGACTGGGGCGATGACATCCTTGGCGCCGATGTCCTTGAATCGGGTACCACGTCGACGGTCTACATCATGGATAACAGCGACCAGTGCGAATATGACATTCTCTTCGTTTTCGACGATGGCGATGAAATGTCCGACCAGATCAATATCTGCGACCTGGCAAGCTACACGATCGAATAATCGGCCTACCTTGCGCGTTTGCGTCAAGGCTGAACGCCGGTCCTGCTCTTTTCGGGACCGACACGCGCCTTTAGGCGCGTCACCGTCCTTTCTCATCCATCCTCATAAGACCCGCATCGGACACGGCCCGATTTGAGCCAGCCCCGGTTGCCCCCCCCCGGTTGACAAAGCCCTGCATTGGCGTGTCTAGACCGGTATACCAAACACAACAGTCCGGGAGCAGACTTCATGACCGCCACGCTAGCCATTGGCCCCTACAACGCGTCCGAGCGTCCTGCCCTTGAAGAGACCTTCCAGGCCCATATCGTCGCCAACGCCACCGAGGCTTGCGCGATCGAGGCCGCGACCCGCGCCGAGATCAAGGCGATTGCCTACAAGGGCCATCTGCCCTTTGGCGCGGCCGAGATGGACCTGTTTCCCAACCTTGGGGTGATTGCCAATTACGGTGTCGGCTATGACGCCATCGACGTGGCGGCCGCCTCGGCCCGGTCGATCAAGGTGACCAATACCCCCGACGTGCTGAACGACGATGTTGCCGATCTGGCCATCGCCATGTGGATTTCCCAAGGCCGCGAGATGCGCCAGGCTGAGGCTTGGGTGCGCGACGGCAACTGGGCGACCAAGGGGGACTACCGTCTGAACCGCAAGGTCAGCGCCAGCAAGGTCGGTGTCATGGGCATGGGCCGCATCGGGCGCGACATCGCCGACCGTCTGGCCGCCTTCAGGACCGAAGTGCACTACCATTCCCGCAGCGAAAAGCAGACCCCCGGCTGGACCTATCATGCCGATCCTGTGTCGCTGGCCAAGGCGGTGGATTTCCTGTTCGTTGCCCTTGTCGGTGGGGCCGCAACTCAGAACTACGTGTCAAGGGATGTGATCGCAGCCCTTGGTCCGCGCGGTGTCCTTATCAACATCTCGCGCGGCAGCACGGTTGATGAAGAGGCACTTCTAGACGCATTGGAAAACGGGACTATTGCCGGCGCGGGCCTCGATGTGTTTCTGGGAGAGCCCAAGATCAACCCCCGCTTCCTGACCCTCGACAACGTGGTCCTTCAGCCCCACCAGGGGTCGGGCACAGTTGAGACACGGGCGGCCATGGCCAAGCTCCAGCGCGACAATGTTGCTGCTCATCTGGCCGGCGCGCCCCTCCTGACACCGGTCAACTAGGCCCAGTGGCATCGGGTCGGGCAGTCTGCCGCTACTGGCGCAGCCCGGCCGAGACGGCCAGCAAAACAACGGCCAGCATCGCGCTCGCCATGCCGTAGTTGATCCGCCTTTGGGCCCTGTCTGACAGGTTCAGCCTGTGCAGGCTGGCACCCGCCCATAGCCAGGCCAGATGGATGGGGATCCAGATGGCGTTGACGATCAAAAGCTTGGTGATCGTCTCGTACATCAGGTTGTCGGGGGCATAGGGAAAGCCCGCGAAAAACGTGGTGTTCACTGCATAGGCCTTGGGGTTGATCGCCTGCAACATCAGCCCCGCCACCAGGCCGGGTGCGGTATGGGCGGTGATAAAGGCAACCTTGGCCCCGGCAAAGGCGATACGGGCGGCAAGGTACAAAAGGTACAGGATGGACGCCGTCATCAAAACCCAGCGGATAACAGGCTCTGCCAGAACCACGGCGGCCAAGCCGGTGATGACCCCCAGTGCGACGATATTGGTGCCGACAAACAGGCCGGTCACATAGCGCAGGCCCGCCCGAAAGCCAAAGCCCGCCCCGACACCTGCCGTCGACAGAACCCCCGGACCGGGTGTGATTATCAGAAACAGGACGGCAAGGGCAAAGGTGATCACGCGCCGAACACCAGTTGCACTTTCATCGCCTTCGTCCGGTCATTGGCGGTGGCAAATGCGTCGGCAAAGTCGGCCAGCGCAAAGCTGTGGGTGAGGAGGGGGGCGACGTCGATCAGCCCTTGCTGCATCATCCGCACGGCCAGCGGAAAGGCCTCGTGAAACCGGAAAGAGCCTTTGATCGCCAGTTCCTTGGCGGTGATCTGCATCATCGGCAGGGACATGTCTCCCGACAGCCCCAGCTGGATTACTTGTCCCCGCGGCCGCAGGGTCGCGAGGCCTGAAACCAGCGCAGGCTGCGCGCCCGAACATTCGAACAGAACGTCCAACGTGCCTTTGCCGGTGGTATAGGGCGCGAGGGCATCGGGGCTTTCGGCAGTATTCAGTACCACGTCAGCGCCCACAGTACGGGCCATGGCCAGTCCGGCGGGGGCGATGTCGGTTGCGATGATCTCGGCCGCGCCTGCACGACGGGCGGCAAGGATAACAAGCACCCCGATCGGGCCGCAGCCTGTCACCAGAACGCGGCGCCCCAAAAGGTCGCCCGCCCGGCTGACGGCATGCAGGGCGACGGCCAGCGGCTCTGCCGTGGCGGCCTGCGCCGGGGTCAGGCCATTGGCGACAACGCATTGGCTGGCGTCCGCGATCAGACTGTCCCGAAACGCGCCTTGAATATGGGGAAACGGCATGGCCGAGCCATAAAACCGCATGTTCAGGCAATGGTTTGGTAGGCCGCGCTTGCACTCGGCGCAGGTCCAGCAGGGGCGCGAGGGCGACACGGCCACCAGATCGCCGGGGGCAAGCCCTGTCACCCCTTCGCCCAGTTCGACAACCTCGCCGGACACTTCGTGCCCCAGCACCATAGGTTCGCGCAAACGGATCGCGCCAAAGCCGCCGTGGTTAAAGTAATGCAGGTCCGATCCACAGATCCCGCCCCGCCGCATGGCAATGCGCACCTCACCGGGGCCGGGCGTGGCGGTGGGGATGTCCCCCAGCCGCAGATCCTTGGCCGCATGCACAAACAGGGCTTGGGTCATCATTGTCCTTTCGGCGCACTTGCATCGCCAATTCAATGGTATACCATTTTATCAAGGCGGTTCCGTCGGGCATTGTCAATGCTGGGCGTGGGTCGCGAAGGGGGAGGATACCAATGGACCTGTTTGATCTTACCGGGCGCACGGCCCTTGTCACGGGGTCCTCCATGGGGATCGGCCATGCGCTGGCGCGCGGCCTTGCTCAGGCGGGCGCCCGTGTGGTCTTGAACGCCCGCGACGGCGGCAGGCTGGCCGAAGCGGCCGAGGCGCTGCGGGCCGAAGGGGCAAAGGTCGACACGCTGGTCTTTGACGTCACCGACGCCAAGGCTGTTCTTGAGGCCGTTGATGGCTATGAGGCCGATCGGCCAATCGACATCCTCGTCAACAACGCGGGCATGCAGCATCGCGGCCCGCTTGAGGATTTTGAGGTCGAGGCCTTTGACCGGCTGATGCGGACCAACGTCAATTCGGCCTTCTATGTCGGGCAGGCGGTGGCGCGGCACATGATCGGGCGCGGGGCAGGGCGGATCATCAACATCGCCTCGGTCCAGACCGCGCTCGCCCGTCCGGGGATTGCGCCCTACACCGCTTCCAAAGGGGCGATAGCCAACCTGACCAAGGGGATGGCGACCGACTGGGCCAAACACGGGCTGAACTGCAACGCCATTGCGCCGGGCTACTTTGATACGCCGCTGAACGCGGCGCTTGTCGCCGACCCGGCCTTTTCGGCATGGCTGGAAAAGCGCACGCCCGCCGGGCGCTGGGGCAAGGTGGAAGAGCTGGTCGGGGCCTGCATTTTCCTGTCGTCCCCGGCGTCGAGTTTCGTGAACGGACAGACGATCTTTGTCGATGGGGGGATCACAGCCAGCCTGTGATATTGGCCCCTGTCACCAGCCTGCGTGACACCGGCAAGGAAAGTCCAGCAAGACCAGAGGAGGGTTCCATGCTGACCGACGACCAAAAGGCCTTTTACGACCTGAACGGCTACCTGATGGTCGACAACGTGGTGTCCGCCGATCAGCTGCGCCAGCTGCAAACCGTCACCGACGCGCTGATCGAAGCGTCGCGTGCGGTCAGCGAAAGCAATGAGGTCTATGATCTCGACAAGGGCCATTCGGCCGACACGCCGCGACTGACCCGGATCAAGCTGCCGCACAAGCGTGATCCGATCTATCACGAGGTGCTGACCCGGTCAGGCGTCACACAGGTGCTGACGGATCTGCTTGGCCCCGACACGACACTGATCACGTCCAAGCTGAACACAAAGGCCCCGGGCGGTGGGGCGGCGGTCGAGTGGCATCAGGACTGGGCCTTTTATCCCCATACCAACGACGACCTTCTGGCTTTTGGCCTGCTGCTTGAGGATGTGGACGTTGACAACGGCCCGCTCATGGCGATTCCGGGCACCCACAAGGGCCCGATCCTGAGCCACCATATGAACGGGGTGTTCTGCGGGGCCATCGACCCCGACGACCCGCTGTTTGAGCGGGATAAGGCGGTGACCCTGACCGGCAAGGCGGGCAGCATGACAGTTCATCACGCCCGCACCCTGCACGGATCGGCCCCCAACGTGTCCGACCGGGCCCGCAAGATCCTGTTCTTTGAGATGGCCAAGGCCGATGCCTGGCCGATTCTTGGGGCGAACAGCTATATCCATTCGCTGGGCCAGCGCTTGTTCTGGCAGGACCTTCAGGACCGGACGATCACCGGTCGACCCTGCCTGACCCCACGACTGGAAAACGTGCCCGTCGTCATGCCCCTGCCGCCTGCGCCGGACAACACCTCGATCTTCAAGATGCAGCAGTCGGGCGGCGCAAAAAGCGCCTTTGCCCAAGGGTAGGGCGGGGCAAGCACCGGCAGGGGTGGGTATTGCGCAAGAGCGCCGTTTTCCGGTCAGCGCGACCAGACGATGGACCGTCTAAGCGTCGCGGAACACCACCTTCGCGAGTTCCAGCGCGACCGAGTTTCTTGCGCAGTTCGCACTCTTCACGGCCTCCATGGCTGGCGATGACGGAAGCACGCATGGGTTGTGTTTGTCAAACTTGTCCGGTCCAGCATATTCCATCGTCCACTGCGGAAAGGACCGAGTATCGACCATACCATCCCAAACAAGGGACAACGCCGAATGCCTTGGGTCTTTGAGTATGTGTTCGTAGTAGACGCACCGGACCGCTTCTTCGCTACCCTCCAGAACCTGAAAGAAAAGTCTATCATGGTACATGAGGACGCTCGTTATTCCCCTGCGCCTGTTATTGCGTCGTGACACGTCCATGATGTCGCCCAGAAGGGTTGGAGACAAAGGCGTGCGTGAAAGGCTTATGTAGGCAATCTGGTGAATCAAGATTACAACTCTGGGTTGCCTTTAAATTCCCGAGAGTTCGCATGTACATAAGTTGGGTGCAACCTTTTTCCGTCTGCGCGCCTAAATGCCGCACGGCAAAACGTGACAGGAATGGCACGATCAGAGCGTCGTCGGGGCCAGGTTTCGGCCAATCCAGTCCGACCCGAGGAAACCCCCCCAAAGATCGATGCGCCGCATGATCACCAGTCCGCTGTCTTGTCAACTAGCGCCCGGTTGGCCTGTCCGAGAGGTGTGCTATTTAAACATGCCAATCGCCCGGAACCACAGAAACAAGCCCAGCCCGGTGGCCAAAAGGCCGATGGTCACGATGGCAAAGGCCCAAGGGTTGTCCGCCCCCGGCACGCCGCCGACGTTGATGCCCAACAGGCCGGTTACCAGCCCCAGCGGCAGAAAGATGGCCGCAACGACGGACAGAAGCAGCATTTGCCGGTTCATCCGCTCGGCCCGCTGGTCGATGATTTGATCGTGGACGATCTGGGCGCGGTCGCGGATGGCGTCGAGTTCTTCGCCAAAACGCCGCACCCTCTCGGCCGCTTCGCGCAGCCGGGCGCGGTCGGTGTCGCGCATCCAGGCCAGATCTTCGATCTCAAGCGTGGTCAGCGCATCGCGCTGGGGGACAAAGTAGCGGCGCAGAACGATGGAGCTGCGACGCAGCCCCGACAGGGTAACCCGCGAAATGTCGCGGCCCCGTTCCAATACCGCCTCTTCGAGGGTGTCAATCTGTTCGTTCAGGGCGGCAATGCTTGGCTCTGCCCGGTCGGCAAGGCGTAGGCCTAACCGGGCAATTAAGTCGCCGGGCGAAACAGGCGCCTCGTCTCGGTCGATTGCCGCGACAAAGTCGTCGATGGCCTGCAAGGGGCGCACCCAGACGCCCACGACCCTCTGCGCCTCAAGCCAGAACCGGACCGAGATCATGTCCTCGGGCTCTGCCCCTTCGTCCAGATTCACGCCGCGCAGGTTCAGCACGACACCGTTTCCGTGCACCGTGCAGCGGGGCCGGGTTTCATCGGCCGTCAGCGCCTCGATCACGAAATGGTCAAGGCCGAGGGCGGTCAGAAGGCCCATGGTTTCTGAGTTGTCGCGCCTCAGGTGCTGCCAGGAAAAGCCGGGGTCGGCTGGTCCCCGATGCGGCAGGGCGCTCCCATCTGCCAGAGTCGAGGCCGCGCCACCCCGTCCGTCAAAGACATAGGCGAATGAGTCTCGTGCCAACATGGCTGTGTCTCCTGTCGGTCCTACTGGCATCACCGCTTTGGATCATCCAGTTAACCGCCCTTGCACCAAAGCCTACGCCCTCCGTCCTCGATCCGAAAGACGCGTTCGGTTTGCGGTCGTCCCGTTAGGAGGCAAGGCCCTTTGGCCAAAGGCGTCACCCTCAGGTGCTATCGCCGCTGCGCAGGTAAAGCCGCATATAGGTCAGGCCCGAGGCGGTGGCCGAACAGCGGGTCTTTTGCAACAGGATCTCTTCGCCCGTCTGGTCCGAGGCGACAAGGGCAAGCTCTTCCATCCGGTCGCATTGCAGGAGGTTCGACAGAAGGTCGTAGCGCGTCTCGATCCGCGCAATGGCGGCGATGGTGGGCGGGGTTTCGGCCACGATCGTCTCGATCTGGGCGCCGATGGCGGCCGACCATTGCGACTGAGCATCCATAAAGCACAGGGTCGCCACCGCCGGGGTCTCTATCGCGCCGCCCATGCAGGCGACCTGCTCGGCCTCGACACAGGGGGCGGGGTTGGACTGGGTGGCGATGGCGTCGTCAAAACAGGCTTGCGCCCGGGGCAGGTCAACCTCTGCCAGCGCCGGAAAGGCCAGCACAGCGCAGACAAGGCCGGTCGCTGCGGCCAAAAGAAGACGCCGATGATACATGGAACACTCCCCGGATTTCCCTTGCTTTTGGTATACCAAATTGACAGCTTGCGGCAAGAGCCTGCCACCGCTTTGGCAGCAACAGGGGGGAAACGACAATGTCCGACACACGCGCCAACAAACGGTTCCGCTCGCAAGAGTGGTTCGACAATCCGAACAATCCGGGCATGACCGCCCTTTATCTGGAGCGTTACCAGAACCAGGGCTATACGCGGGGCGAATTGCAGGGCGAGCGGCCCGTGATCGGGCTGGCACAGACCGGATCAGACCTTGCGCCCTGCAACAAGATCCACCTGTTTCTGGCCGACCGGGTCAAGGCTGGCATCCGTGACGCGGGCGGCATCCCGATGGAGTTTCCGGTCCACCCCATCCAGGAAACCGGCAAGCGTCCGACCGCCGCCCTTGACCGCAATCTGGCCTATCTGTCGCTGGTCGAGGTGCTGCATGGCTATCCCATCGACGGGGTCGTCCTGACCACCGGATGCGACAAGACGACGCCCGCCATGCTGATGGGGGCGGCGACTGTCGACATCCCGGCGATTGCGCTGAATGGCGGGCCAATGCTGGACGGCTGGTGGAAGGGCAAGCGGGCAGGGTCGGGCACCATCATCTGGGAAAGCCGCCGCCTCTTGGCCGAAGGCGAAATCGACTATGACGAATTCATCAGCCGGGCCTGCGCCTCGGCCCCGTCGCTTGGCCATTGCAACACGATGGGCACCGCCAGCACGATGAACGCCATGGCCGAGGCGCTGGGCATGACGCTGTCCGGGGCCTCCGCCATCCCAGCCCCGTTCCGCGAGCGGATGAACATGGCCTATGAGACGGGCCGCCGGATCGTGCAGATGGTCCTCGACGACCTGAAACCGTCAGACATCCTGACCCGGGAGGCGTTCGAGAACGCCATCGTGGTCAATACCGCCATTGGCGGGTCGACCAATGCCCCGCCGCATCTTCAGGCTATCGCCCGTCATGCAGGGGTTGAGTTGACGGTCAAGGATTGGGAAACCGTCGGCTTTGACGCGCCCTTGCTGGTCAACATGCAGCCCGCGGGCGAATTCCTGGGCGAAAGCTTTTTCCGGGCCGGTGGCGTGCCTGCCGTGATGGGCGAACTGGCCAAGGCCGGCATGCTGCACGGCGGGGCGATGACCGCCAGCGGCCTGACGATGGGCGAGACCCTTGAGGGCTGGCAAAGCCTTGATACCCAGGTGATCCGCCCGGTCAGCGATCCGTTGCGGGCGCAGGCCGGGTTCCTTGTCTTGTCGGGCAACCTGTTCGATTCAGCCTTGATGAAGACATCCGTTATCTCGCCTGATTTCCGGGCGCGGTTCCTGTCCAAGCCGGGGGAGGAAGGGATATTCGAAGGTCGTGCCGTCGTCTTTGAAGGGCCGGAGGACTATCACGACCGGATCAATGACCAAAGCCTCGGCATCGACGCCGAAACGGTGCTTTTCATCCGGGGCGTCGGTTGCGTGGGCTACCCCGGATCGGCCGAGGTGGTGAACATGCAGCCGCCGGATGCCCTGATCCGGCAAGGGATCAACCACCTGCCCACCGTGGGCGATGGCCGCCAGTCGGGGACCTCGGAAAGCCCGTCGATCCTGAACGCCTCGCCCGAGGCGGTGGTCGGGGGTGGCCTCGCGCTCTTGCAGACCGGGGACAGGGTGCGGCTTGACCTTAACGCCTCGACCCTCGACGCGCTGGTCGATCCGGCCGAATGGCAGGCCCGGCGCGAGGCCTGGGTCGCGCCCGAGATCGTGAACCAGACCCCCTGGCAAGAGATCTACCGCACCCATGTCGGCCAATTGGCGGAGGGGGGTTGCCTTGAACTGGCGACCGCCTATCAACGCGTGGCGCAGTCCTTGCCCCGCGACAACCACTAAGGAGACAGCACATGCCGTCCATCATCATCACCGGCGCCGGCAGCGGTATTGGGCGGGCGACCGCCGCCGCCTTTATCGAAGCGGGCTGGCAAGTTGGCCTGATTGGTCGCCGCGAAGCACCCTTGGCCGAGACGGCGGGGGACAGCGACGCCCTGGTCCTGCCCTGCGATGTCAGCAATGAGGCCGAGGTCGAAGCCGCCTTTGCCAAGGCCGCCGCCCATTGGGGCCGCATCGATGCGCTGTTCAACAACGCGGGCGTAACCCTGCCCGGCGCCCCGATTGACGAAATCGACGTCGACGCCTTCCGCAACCTGATCGACATCAACGTCGTGGGCGCCTTCATCGCCGCCCGCGCGGCCTTTGGGCAGATGCGGCGGCAGGACCCCCAGGGTGGGCGGATCATCAACAACGGCTCTATTTCCGCCTATGTGCCGCGCTGGGGATCGGTGCCCTATACCACGTCAAAGCATGCGGTGCTGGGCCTGACCCGGACCCTGTCGCTCGATGGCCGGCCCTTCAACATCGCCTGCGGCCAGATCGACATCGGCAATGCCCTGACCGACATGGCCACCGCCATGACCAAAGGGGTACCGCAGGCGGACGGGTCCATGGCGATTGAGCCTGTGATGGACGTCAAGCATGTGGCCCAGTCGGTCCTGCACATGGCGACCCTGCCGCTTGATGCCAATGTGCAATTCATGACCGTGATGGCCAGCGGCATGCCGTTTATTGGTCGGGGGTAGGGCTTCTGGGGGGCAGTGTTCTTCGTCTGGCGTAGCTCGGGGTCTACTTATGCTGCGCTTCTGTTGCTCTTGCTAAGGTTTGGGGGGCGCTATGTGGACATGCGCCTTTGCAGACAATAAATGGGGCAAGCGCTATCGAGATGGCGCAAGCTGTTCTTGAATAGTTCACGATTGTAGACTATATAAAAAGCAGTAATGGGATGGTCTAACCGTCCGTTCATTGGCGGGCCTCGGCTCGCCTTTGAATTTTACAGCCCTTCGTGAAACACGTCATATTTGCCGATTTCACAAGTCGCTCCTGAACAAAAGTGAAGTTTTTCAAGCAGTACCCCGAAGGCACGTTGGTCAGTTTGGGACCGTTGACCAGTTGTATGAAGGTAGTGATTTCCAATCGGTCGCGCTGTGAGGTCGGCGATCTGAAGACCCGACGAGTTGCTTTTCTGGTCCATCAATTCAAGCCGAAAATTCGAATAGTCACGGGTTGCCACAGGAGTCAAAAGTGATCCTTGCACCGATACCTGCTTATAGGCTCTGCTGAGAGCGGCATCATCTTCGCGGCCACGGGCCTCAAAAACGATGTGCAGCTCCTTCGCCAATTCGTCCGGGTCGTGGAATTTCAGATAGGTCTCAATCTGACGGAACCCCCTTGAAAGGCAGATATGATATGGATCGTAAGTCTTGTGCCATTCGGGCACATTAGCTGTTCGATCCCGGATGATCACATAGCCCCTCGTCGATCGGCGCTTTTCATGGCACGCTGGG
>CALFSV010000345.1 GCA_937916485.1 uncultured Paracoccaceae bacterium
AAGTCACTCAAATTAACCCTTGCATAAAAGGAGCCGTCCACACATGACAGTGCCGTTGAGCGCACAATATCAGGTAATTTATCACATTACCCTAACGCCAAATGTGCAAACAACCGCGCGACAGCTTCGGCACCTGGGTCCACATGACCCTTTAGCTGCTCTGCATTGATGTAGGTCGCACGGCCGGCTTTGGCAGAGGTCAACGTCGCGGTATAATCTGCCCCTTTTCGGGCAGCGGCTGCGGCCTTTGGCATCCCATCCTTAAGTGCGGTTAGCGCAGGTAGCAAAGCATCCACCATTGTCCGGTCACCTGGGTTGGCACCACCAATCTGGCGCATACGGTCAAGGCCCATTTTCAACGCTTGGGTCATCGGTAGACCGGAAGACGACGCATCCCCCGAAGCAGCAAAGAAGATCGCCAAAAGCACACCGGACGATCCGCCCATGGTTTGGCTCAGCTCAAGGCCAATCGCACGGTACAACTGCGTGTGATCGGCCAGCGGCAGACGATCCATGGCATCAATTAAAGCGCGCGATGCACTCGCAAGGGTTGATCCTGTGTCACCATCGCCCGATTTCGCATCAAGCAGATTCAAGTCTTGTTCGGATGCAATCAGAACCTCGCAACATCCCGTCAGGAACGCTTGGGTCTTTGCGTGGGCCGATGCGGGTGCACGGATCGGGGACAACCCGTCAGGCAAAGGCAGGACGTTAGATTTTGTCACCCTGTGGCATCCGGGCCAGCCCGGGCAGTCAACGGGTTGGGTCAACAAAGCATCGTCACCGCTTGCCAGTTCCATCACGGATATGGAAAACCCGTGCATATCAATCGCCGTCATCATCGCATCAGGGCCAACCATCAATTCGGTGAGCGCCCCTAAAGGCGAAGCCACAAAAGCACTGGTCAAGATCGACATTTCCAAAACAGATGATCCGCCCAGATTATTGATCAATGCAACATGTGGCTTCGCTGACATGGTGGCGACCAGCTTTTCGCTCACCTTGGCGATGGCGTCTTTCGCACCACCTGCGGCAACTTGTTCAACGCCAGCCTCACCGTGGATACCAAGGCCCAGTTCGACCATGCCATCGGGAATGCGGTCTTCCTTGATTGCTCCGGGCACAGTGCACGTATCGAGAGACATGCCGATGCTGCGGCTGCTTGCAACAACGCGCATCGCCACTGCGGCGCAGTCTTCCAACGTGGCCCCGTTTTCGGCCATAGCCCCTGCGATCTTGTGCACAAACAACGTCCCCGCAAGACCACGCGCTTGTGGCAGCTCAGGCAAGGCGACATCATCATCAACAATGACCATGAATACGTTCAGGCCAAAAGCGCGGGCACGTTCAGCAGCCAGACCAAAATTTAACCGGTCTCCTGTGTAGTTTTTCACAATCAGCAAACAGCCCGCAGAGCCAGTGACCGCTAGGATGCCCGCCAAAACCGCATCCGCTGAAGGCGAGGCAAACACATCGCCACAGACAGCTGCGGCCAGCATGCCTTGGCCGACAAAACCTACATGGGCCGGTTCATGGCCCGACCCACCACCTGTCACCAGCGCGACCTTGGACTTGTCCCAATCGGTGCGCACGACCACACGGATATGGGGATACCCGTCAAGCCTTGTCAGCGTGCCGCCTGATGCGGCGATGGCCCCGTCAATGGCCTCTGTGACCATGTCCTCTTTTGCATTGATGAACTGTCTCATGGTCTATCTCCCTCAGGTCAAACGTGCGCCAGTGGCGTCAAAATAGAATGGATTATTAGGGCGAATTTTGACAATATCGCCTTCTTTCAAAGCGGTGTGTGCATCGGTCACAGTAATCAAATCATGTGCTTTGAACTTCAGATGCAGGCGGGTTTGGTCACCCAAATGTTCAACGCGTTGTACAAAGCTCTCTTCACCGTTTCCCTGCACAATCTGTTCGGGACGCAGGCCGATATGGGTTGCCATATCTGGTGCGCCACCAAAGACATCTGCGGGCAGTACGTTGATGCGTGGTTGGCCCAAACGGCTGGCTACGTAGATGCTGATAGGATTTTCATAAATGTCGCGCGGGTTGCCAAATTGGACCAAACGCCCGTTGTCCAGTACGCCTACATGGGTTGCCATTGTCATTGCTTCGATCTGGTCATGGGTCACATAAAGCATCGTCGCGCCGGAATCGGCCTGAATGCTCTTTAGCTCGATCCGCAAGTCCGAGCGCAGTTTGGCATCCAGCGAACTCAGCGGTTCATCCATCAGATAAACCGCTGGATCACGTACGAGCGCACGCCCGATTGATACGCGCTGCATCTCTCCACCAGAAAGGGCCGTCGCCTTATTGTCGAGTTTGTGACTAATCTGCAGGACCTCGGCCACGGCACCAACCTTGCGGTCAATCTCGGCCTGGGGGGTGCGCAAGATCGGGGATTTCAGCGGGAATTCAAGATTCTGGCGCACCGTCAAATGCGGGTAAAGTGAATATTGCTGAAACACCATTGCCACGTCACGCTGAGCGGGAGTCAGATCAGCCATATCGCGCCCGCCAATCGTCACGCCGCCTGTGTCAGGATTATCGAGCCCTGACACCATGCGCAACGTTGTCGTCTTACCTGCACCCGTTGGCCCGAGCAGCACGACGAACGCCCCATCAGGAACAGTCATCGTGACATCATCGAGCGCCACTTCAGTGCCATAGGATTTGGATACGTTTGTTAAGGTGACCTCAGCCATTGGACAACACTTCCACATTGGCTTGTGACAGAAATGCTTTGCCGGAAGCTGCATCAAACAAGGAGATCGTGCGAGGATCAAAGGTCAGGCCCGTGGTGTCCCCCACATCGATACGGTCCGAACTGGCAACCCGCGCTTTAAGCACGCCATTGGGCGTATCAAGCGTAATGATCTGCGTGGTGCCAAGATATTCGGTGGCCTTCACACGGCCTCTATATGCAGCACT
>CALFSV010000346.1 GCA_937916485.1 uncultured Paracoccaceae bacterium
TAGATCAACTTGATCTAGCGAACAAAACAATATCCCGACTCGGGGCGGACAATATCCTGCATAGTTCGGGTCTCACTTGGCTTTGGGAAAACGTTGGTGTTTGGAAAACAATTGAAGACCGAACCATTAAGCAATCAGCTCAAAAGGTAATTGATTACGAAGAAATCGATGTAACTGCTCATTTAGTTAGCGGTGTCTGTGACGTGCTTAAGTCCGAGATCAATGATCCAAAGCAAGAGTTTAATCTGGGCAACCCGGAAACTGTTAACTGTCTAAACGGCCAACTCGAGCTCCAAGGGGGTATCTGGCAATTAAAGCCCCATAAAAAAGAAGAATACCGCACAACGCAAATACCTGTTGTTAATGACAACACTGCCGCTGCTCCCAAGTTTTTGCAATTTATGTCCGAGATATTTTATTCTGACTCAGACAAGGGTGACAAAATCGAATGTATCCTACAAATGATGGGCTACACGTTGATGAGTCATTCCCAGCGAGAAAAATTTATCATGCTGATTGGCAATGGTGCCAACGGAAAAAGTGTGTTTCTAGCCGTTCTTGAAGCTGTGTGCGGAACAGAAAATATTGCTGGTGTTCAACCATCCCAGTTCGATCGAACATTCCAGCGTGCGGAACTGCACAACAAACTAGCGAATATTGTTACTGAATTGTCTGAAGGCGAAAAACTAGCTGACGCTGAGCTTAAGTCTATTACTTCTGGCGAACCTGTGACCGTTGAAAGAAAGTACAAAGACCCGTTTGTAATGCGTCCGTATTCAACGTGTTGGTTCGGGACAAACCACATGCCAAAAACTAGTGATTTTTCTGAGGCATTATTCAGGCGCGCCGTAATCATCACATTTAACAGGACCTTTCAGCCACACGAGCAAAATACAAACTTAAAGAATGAACTTATTCAAGAATTACCCGGCATTTTAAATCTTGCACTGAACGCATACGCCAGAGCCATTTCTGATGGCTTTACAATCCCATGTTCAGCAACAGAAGCGTCTAAAGAGTGGAAGACAGAGACGGATCAGGTTGCAGAATTTGTGTCAGACGCCTGCATGACCACTGCGGAGGGCGTGACGCCAACAGCCACTTTGTATGATCGCTATTTGAAATGGTGCAGCGTCAACCAAATGCGCGATTTTCTAACGAAAAAGTCTTTCTCAACGCGGATAAAAAAACTGGGATACCAGCCAAGCAAATCTGGCAGTGTTCGAACCTTCCGTGGATTAGTTTTAAAGCTGTAAGTTTGGGACGGGTGGGACGCATGGGACAGGTTTTGCTACCTAGCGCGTGTAGGAAATGAAGTGACAGGTTGGAAGGGGTGCTAAATCCAGCCAATAGATAACAATAGGAATAATCTGTCCCATCTGTCCCATGCGTCTGAGGTACCCTATGACTATTAGTAAAAAACTCATCGGTATCCTAAAATAGCCCCCGCCACCCTTTTGGGACCATACCCAAGGACGACCTTACCACTCAGTACGGCGCGTACGGTGACTGTCTAGAATGCGAGCCTTGTGTATTTCCAATCACTGTGGCCTTATCTGACATCGCTATATCACAAGCACCTTCAAGGGGACGTCTATGAAAATCATGGAAGCTGGATCACGACCAACTAAACTTGCCTCCTCCGACTGGTTTACAGGCACAGTATGGCAGGACCCTATCGTCGAGGCCCCAGAGCCAGCTCGGGTTCGGGCGTTGAAAGTGGCGTTTGAGCCGGGAGCACGCACTGCTTGGCATACGCACCCTCTAGGACAGACATTGCATGTGGTGAGCGGTATTGGCCTTGTTGGGCTTAGAAATGAGCAGCCAAAGGTCATTAAGGCTGGAGATACCGTTTGGATACCACCGGGAGAAGAACACTGGCATGGAGCGACAGCTGGCAACAGCATGGCCCATGTAGCCATTCAGGAAGCGTTGGGCGGACGAGTAGCCGAGTGGCTGGAGAAGGTGTCTGACGAGGATTACTCAGGCTTAGCAGAATGATGTTACTGCGATGACTTTAGCAAATCTAAGCGCGTTTTTTACCGAAGCAGAAAACTGCAAAACCAATCTGAAAACCTTAAAGCAAAAAGTTACAAAATGGTCTTAGCGGCAGCACGAGAGGACAGGCCAACAGTTGCGGTGATCTTAATGTTTTTAGCGGTTTTTCTTTTCACCTTAATAGATAGCTCTGCGAAATGGCTCATCCTATACGGGCTGCCTGCAGTGCAAGTCATCTTTGCTAGATACTGCGGTGCGTTCCTTGTTTCAATTTTATTTTTCATTCCTCGCGGTGGTTTGAACCAATTTGTGTCTAATAATCCGAAGCTGCAGTTCAGCCGCGCAATAGCTCTTTTAGGAGGTACAACATTCAATTTTTTGGCGCTGCAATTTCTTCCAATCACTACGACGATAGCGATCTTTTTTGCGATGCCACTGGTGATAACAGTACTTGGCTACTTTATACTTGGTGAAAAAGTTGGGTTTCGTAGGTTCGCGGCCATTTTCGTAGGTTTTTTGGGGGTTTTGATCATTATTCAGCCTTGGGGAGAGGAATTCCATTGGGCAATGATTTTGTCTGTTGCTGCATTGTTTTTTGCATCCAGCTACTTCATTTTAACACGCCTATTGGCTGGACAGGATAATAACGCAACTAGTCAATTATGGTCCAGTGGAGTTGCAACCTTTGCAATAGCCCCGTTTGCTTTACAAAATTGGTATTGGCCGCAAACAAATATGGGTTTTTGTGTGCTCGTCATTATTGGTGTATTTGGGGCCTTTAGCCATATTCTTGCTACCCGCGCTCATTTATTAGCAAACGCCTCAACGCTCGCCCCCACCATGTACGCCCAAGTTATCTATGCGACAGTCATTGGTTATTTTATTTTTGATACGCTTCCGTCTAGTTGGACAGGTTTGGGGACGGTTATCGTTATTGGGTCGGGTTTATTAATTTGGAAGCGCGAAAATACTCTACGGCAGACACTGTAGAACCACATTTTAGACGCCGCTACATTCAGCGTTTATCTGCTGAAGATTTAATAAACTTTTGGCGCCAAGGTACCCTATGGTCTTTTGTCGCAAAACAATCGGGATCATCGAACAGACCCCAACACCCCCTTTTTTGAGCTACAGTCCAAGAACGCCCTCCGCATTGGGTTCCGCTCAAACGGACACCTCAAAAAAATATTATAAAAAATTACATCAAGCGCCCTACCTCTAGCGGCCACAGCAAAAATGTGGTATCATAACACCCCATAAGAGGTGATATTATGAGATTA
>CALFSV010000347.1 GCA_937916485.1 uncultured Paracoccaceae bacterium
GATAAAGTCGCTTGAGAAGAACTAAACAGTCTCCGGTAAAACCAGGGCGGTTCACTCCACATCGTTAAAGAGTCTCTGGCTTTGTCATACGTGCCAAAACCGTCGCGGTAGGTTGTCTGAACGACTGCTCTGCGCACCTCAATGCGCGCGTTATTCTGCCGTCGTGCAGAGGGATTAATTCTTCGAGAACGTGCACTAAAGATGTTTGGCACTTCCGGGATTGACTCAAACCGGTCGTGCGCTGCGGGTGGAATGAAGGACGGCTCTGGGTGTAGATAGGTACGGACTCTCGGGACACTTCCTGTAAATTCCCTGATTTGGGATGGAGGAAGTATCCATGACGAACGCAGAACGCGACATTCAGCGCAAGCTTAGAGTTCTCCCGTACGCCGAGCAGATTGGCAATTCCCGCAAAGCCTGCCGGTATTTTGGGATCGACGGGTCCAGTTTTGTAGATGGCGCGATGCATATCGAAAGCATGGTGAAGCCGGGGCGCGGAGCTTCGGGAGGCTGGATGCCGATGCGATTTTCTACCTGCTTGTGAAAGCTATTGTCGAGCGCGTTGAGGCCATCCACGTTAGAGATGGTCGTGCTTTTTCGACCAGTACACAGCCTAACTAAGGTCAATCAGTATCTTGTATCAGGTTGCTGGTCTGATCTGTTGTAATGCGCTCGTATGTGCCTGATCAGGGGCGGGATGGCGTGGCTGGACGATCACCACATTTCTCCACAGATAGGGCCAGATTTTTTGCTGTGGATGCGTCTTGCGCGTGATGCGCGCCCGATTGGTTGGCACCAATCTTATCAGCCGCATTTATGCTGGTTCTGTTTCAGGTACTGAGCCATCTGCCATGAGCCCTCGCCCGACGGGCACAGAAGGTGCCGACGATGTGCATCCCTGTTGTAATGACGGCCTGCCACGTGGCCAGAAACGATCGCGAAACAGGCCGGAATGATCAGGTCAGATCCGGTATCTGCCCATGCTTGGCTCTACATCTCGCAAGGGCAGGGGAGGAGGCGTGGCCCTTCCCGATGGGCGGAAAGAGCAGCGTCAGACGCGGCCGCAGCGCCTCCAGAACCCGCCTCTCAGGTGTCATAAAGACCAGCGATCTTCGCCCGTAGCGCGACGAGTGCCAGGACCGTATCAATCGTTGGTGTCGGCGTCTGGGTGACAAGGCCCAGTTCCTTGGTGGAACGGACGAGCGCGTCAATCTCCATCGGGCGCCCTTGATCGAGATCCTGCAGCATTGACGTGCGATGGGCCCCTACATCCGCACCCCCTTGGATGCGGCGATCTACATCAACGGGGAATTTTACGCCGAGCTTTTCTGCGATCGTTTGGGCTTCGAGCATCATGTTGCGTGCCACCTCCCGCGTGCCGGGATCAGTGCACAGGACATCGAGTGTCGCGTGGGTCAGTGCCGAAATCGGATTGAAGGACAGGTTTCCCCAGAGCTTGACCCAAATCTCATCCCTGATCTTTGGCCGGACCGGAGCTTTCAGACCAGCAGCCGCCAGAGCCTTCGACAGGGCCAGCGCGCGGTCGGATTTTGATCCGTCCGGTTCTCCAAGAGAAAAGCGGTTGCCTTCGATATGTTTGACCACGCCCGGTTCAATCACCTCTGCCGCCGGGTATACAACGCAGCCGAGAACACGGTCCGGGCCGAAGCCGTCCCATTGGGCGTTGCCCGGATCAACCGTTTCCAAACGCGTGCCTTCAAGAGGGCCGCCAATCTTGTGGAAATACCACCACGGGACCCCATTCACTCCGGACACGATGGTGGTGTTGTCGCCGATCAGCGGCTGCATTTTTGGAACAACAGCCGGGACGGAATGCGCCTTGAGCGTTACAATCACGTAATCCTGAGGCCCAAGGTCAGCGGCATTGTCAGAGGCGGTGACGTTCACGGTCGTCTCGCCGCTTTCCTCGATCAGCCGCAGCCCGTTCTCACGCATCGCCTTAAGGTGAGGGCCACGCGCCACGAGGCTCACATCCGCCCCAGCCTGTGCAAGCTTTGCGCCCATATATCCACCGATCGCGCCGGCGCCAAAAATACAAATCTTCATGATATCCTCTCTAGCCCAGGCCCAATTTCTCGGCGAGGCCGATGCGCTGGAGCTTGCCAGTCGCCCCCTTCGGGATCTCATCGAGAATCAGGATTTTCCGCGGCACTTTGAACGCAGCGAGCCGTTCGCTGGCGAAATCGCGAATATCGCGCTCGGTGGCACTTTGGCCTTCCTTCAGCACGACCGCAGCGGCAACGTCCTCGCCAAGCTTTGGGTGTGGGACTGCGAAGGTCACACATTGTCCGATGGCGGGATGATCTGACAGAATACCATCAACCTCAAGCGGGCTGATCTTTTCGCCGCCACGGTTGATAATTTCTTTCAGGCGGCCGGTGAGGGACAGATAGCCATCCTCGTCAAACAGCCCCTGATCACCTGTGCGAAACCAGCGCTTGCCGTCGGCTTCAAAGAAGTTCTTCTCATTGGCCTCTGGGTTCGCCTCGTAACCGGGTGTGACGTTGGGCCCCGAGATTGAGACCTCGCCGACGCCCTCAACCAGGCGGTTCTCGATTTCATGGGCGATGCGCACTTCCGGGCCAGCAGGAAGGCCGACGGCACCGGGTTTCTGGCGCCCCGGCTCAATGGGATTGCAGCACATCTGATGGGCCGCTTCGGTCATCCCGTAGGCTTCGACCACGGGCGCACCGAAGGTGTTTGCCATCTCAACCATCACCGGTCCAGGCAGCGAGGATGAGGACGACCGCAAAAAGCGCAGGCGTGCGTTCTTTATGATGTCCGCATTGCGCGGGGCACGCGCCAGAATGGCCTGATGCATGGTGGGCACGGCAGTGTACCAGCTTGGATCGACCTCTTCCAACCAGCCGTAGAATTTAAGGGCGTCAAAGCCTGGCGCACAAGAAATCGAGCCCCCGGCGGCAAGCGATGCGCTGACGGCGGCGACAAGGCCATGGATGTGGAACAATGGCATTACGTTGAGGCAGCAATCTTCTGGCGTCAAAGCCAAGGATGCGCGGATGTTTTCCGCAGAGGCCGCAACGTTTGATTGCAAAAGCGGAACGATTTTGGGCCGCGACGTGGTGCCGGAAGTGTGCAGAATGAGCGCGACATCATCGGCGGTGGGCACCGTGTCGTCGGCACTGCCGGTCACGTCCGTGGACAGCGTGAAGCTCCCCGCGGGTTCGGTGGCAGTCAGTTCTATCACTGTCATGCCATAGCGCTCTGCCGCGGCGCGCGCGGGTCCGTCGTAGCCAGCCTCGACAATAATGGCGCGCGCCTTCAGGTCTTCGAGGTAGAAGGCAAATTCGTCCTCTTTGTAGGCGGGGTTCAGCGGGGCCGTGGTGGCAGATTGCGCGACGGTCACGAACGCAGCCGCCATTTCCGGGCCATTGGCCAAGACGATTGCCACACGGTCCCGAGCACCGATGCCTGCACCACGCAATGTTGTTCGCACGCTTTGCGTCAGCGCCTTGAGATCGGCATAGGTCATCCAGTCTCTGCCAGGTGCGCCGATGGCATTGCTCGCGTCGGGATGCCGTTTGATCAGTTCTTCAAGTGTATGCATTGCGTGTCTTTCATGTCGGTTACTGTTTGCCGGGCACAAGGGCTTTTAAACAGAGGTGGTCCTAGTTTTTCGACCAGTTTGCAGCCTTGTTAAGATGGATCA
>CALFSV010000348.1 GCA_937916485.1 uncultured Paracoccaceae bacterium
ACAGTGCATTGGGCTATCGACCACCAGCTCCTGAAACCATCATACCACTGGATCAGAAGCCAATCATTCACTAACAATTAACCTGGAACAGTCAGATGAGGCTGCTAAACCTCAGGGCCGCGTGCGCATCATACCGTAAAATCGCTATCGAAACCGACTCTTGAAAGGACACAACATGAGCAGATTAGATCAGCTTCGTGAAACCATGGCAGAAGAAGGTGTCGACCTTGTCGCCATGGGCCCCGGTGCGCACCTCGCGTGGCTTCTAGATATGCGCCCTCATGGTGATGAACGTCACTTACTACTTTGCGTGACGCAAAGTTACGAGGGCTTTCTTATGCCATCGCTTGAGGCTGAGAGTGCCGCCCAACAAACCGATCTGCCGTTCCACACCTGGGGCGATGCAGACGGACCAGACAAAGCGTTCGCCGAATTGCTGCACATATCGGGCGCCATGAATGCCAAGAGCATCGTGTTGGACGAAACCATGCGCGCAGATTTTGCGGGATTAGTGCAAGACGCCTTGCCGGATGCCAAACGTCAATTCACCGCAACCACTGTCGGTGCGCTGCGTATGCGCAAAGACGCAGATGAATACGTCAAATTGAAACGCAACGCCCTATCCGCCGATACTGCGATGAAGGCCGCATGGTTTGCGATGAAACCGGGCATGACCGAGACGCAGGTTGCGGATATCATTCGCGACAGCTTTGCATCCCAAGACGTTAAGCCATTGTTCGCAATCATTGGGGCTGGTGGCAATGGGGCATTCCCGCACCACCACACAGGCGAAACGGTTCTGAAAAATGGCGACGCCGTCGTGATGGATATCGGTGGCGGCAAAGATGGTTATTCCAGCGATATAACCCGCATGGCTGTAATGGGAACGCCGCCCAAAGGCTTCATAGAAGTCCACGCAATTGTTGAAGCCGCGGTCCAAGCCGCAATGGCTGCCGCCCGTCCAGGTGTGAAGGCGCATGTGGTTGATGATGCGGCGCGGGGTGTCATCACGGATGCAGGCTACGGCGAATATTTCATGCACCGCACGGGCCATGGAATGGGTATCGAAATTCACGAAACACCCTACATCACCGCATCGTCCCAGACGGTCCTTGAAGAAGGTATGGTGTTTTCGATCGAACCCGGCATCTATCTGCCAGAGCGCTTTGGTATCCGCCTTGAGGACATTGTGATTTTACGCGCCGACGGACCCGAAATCCTATCAGATCTCCCACGCGACGTAGAGGTCATCAATGGCTGATCGTTTCACGCTCGAAGTAATTTCGCAGG
>CALFSV010000349.1 GCA_937916485.1 uncultured Paracoccaceae bacterium
GCCGTCGGCTTCGATGCGCTCGATATGCAGCGCATCAGTGTCCTTGCAGACCGCCACATAAAGCGCGCGGGTGATCCCCGTCAGATGCATGTAGATCTGCATCTGCGCGGCATGCTGGGGCTTGGCTAGCACAACACCTTTGGCGGTCAGCTCGGTGAAGCTCTTGACCCCATGGGTCTTGAACTCCAGCACATGCCAAGTCTTCGGGGCCTCGAGGAGGCCGATGGCAACGCCATCGAGAGAACCACCAAAATGACCGCCATGGGCCTCGACGCGGATTTGACGCCCTGTTTCCGGATCCAGTTCCAGAACAGTCGCCCCGGTGGCGCGCAGATTGCGCACCATGCGGTCCTCTTCCAACTGGCCGGTTTCAAAGAGGCGCAGCAGGCGGCCGGAATGGCACGAAGGCGTGGTCCAGCGGAAATCGTACCAGAGTGCACGGGCGCAGGATTTGCCGATGATCGACGCGCCCAGATGGTCACGGAAACCATCACCCTGCCGGGCTTCATAGGACGCATAGATCGCCGTGAGTGTCGTCGTGGGGGCTTCGGGAAGCTCGACCATCACAAACCCTCCCGTTCACTGCGGGCTTGTGCTTCGGCAAGAATGCCGCTCCAGGTCTTCGGGTCATGGCGCTCACGCAGAACACCGATCAGCGCGTCCTTCAGCTTTTCGCGGCGGCGACGTCCGGTGCCTTTGGCAAGCAGTTCAGCCCGCTCACGGCTCAGATGCCGCAGCGCCGTTCGCGCGCGGTGAAACCAGTCCGGGTCGATAGGCTTCTGGCCGCGTTGCCGCGCGAGATCGGCGGTCGCAATCTGGGTGCGGATCTTGGCAATGGCGTCGTCGAGTTCGATCAACCGGTGCTGATCATCAGGCAAGCCGGGGCTGGTCGCAGCCACAGGGGCCGCGTTGGTCATGTCAGTCATGGGAATTTCCTCAGGTGGGGTTGCGCGCTGCCCCGTCAGTCAGGGCGCAGGGCAGCGCGGGTGCTCAGCCCTTCTTGTTCCAGGGCGCGGAGGCCATTTTGGGCGGCACCGAAGAGCCGGCCGGATCCGGCGCAGGCTTCGCCGGACGGGCGGCCGGGGCCGAACCACGCTCGAGCGGCAGGTAGGCAATCGCGTTGCTCTCGCCGTAGCCATTCTTCGGCGGCTTGATTTTCACCTGGATCGTCATCGGGATCAGGTGCAGCTCCTCGCTGTCGCTGACATGCATCCGGCCCGTGGCGTGGCAGATGGCCGAAAGCGTGCGCTGCGCGATCTCCACCGTGGTCGGGTTCGGGTTCACGAGGTTCAGCTGGTCGAAGATCTTCCGGCCTTTCTGCTCCCCTTCGAGAATGTCGACCATCAGCCACAGAAACTGGCCCATGCCATTCTTAGTGACGCGCATCTCGCTTTCCACGATCTGGGCGCGGTATTTGCCTGCGGGCAGCAGTTCATAGGCGGTGGTCGGTTCGACGCTGGTGGCGTCAAAGGAGGTGTCGAAACGTGCCATGGTCTTATCCTTTCAAGGCAATCATTCAGGTTGGGGCATGGCTGCGAGGAACTCCGACCACTCGAGCGGCAGGGTGTCCGGTAGGCCGTAACGGTTCTTGGCGAGGAAGGCCGGGCGCTCCTCGGTGTGCATGAAGCGCGCACCGGACCCGAGCGCCCGGGTCACCTTCTTGTTGAAACCGACATCGGATTTGGCGACCGAGATCTGATAGTTGGCGAAAAGCACCACATCTGAGTGCTCCTGCAGCAGCGCCGAGGCGCGGGTCTGCAGCTTGATCACATAGCGGTCGTAGGGCTCGTGCTCGGGACTGTCGAAACGCTTGATGTCGGTATGGGCGATCTGGATGACCACCATGCCTTTCTGGTCCCGGAGCGCATTCAGCTTGTCGAGATATTCGCGCCAGACATTCAGCGCCTCGCCATAGCCCTTGCCGAAGCCGGGGGTTTCGATGGAGGCCCAGCCGTTGCGCAGGCAGGCCTCGGCCCAGATCAGCGGTTCCAGCCAGTCGACACTGTCGATGACCACCGTGCCGAACTCGTTGTCCTCGGTCAGCAGCGCATCAAGGGCCCCGGCGACCTCCGCATAGCTCGTCGCCAGCGGAAAATGCGGCACCTGAAGCTTGCCGAGCCCGTCCTCGGTCATGATGAACACCGGCCGGTCGGCATCGGAGGCGAAGGTTGATTTGCCGACCCCGGCCACACCATGGATCAGGATGCGCGGCGGCGTCAGCACCGAGGTCATGCGCAGGGATGCGAGAGAAATGGCCATCAGCGCACCTCCTCGTTCAACACCAGACGGAACTTGGGCTTACCGGTCCGGACGGTCCGGGCGGGTTCAAACCCCTTGCGCCAGCTTTCCGGCAGGGCGCCGAATTTGCGCTCCGAGACCGACAGCTTGGTGTCGATGAACTCGGCCGACTCTTCGCCAGCAGATGCGATGTTTGCAGCGATCTGGGCGAGCTTGGCCTGGTCCCAATCGATGCGCTTGGGCAGTTCGGCGATCACGGTGACTCCGTCATCCTCGAACCGGATAGTGCCCGTGTCCTTGCCTTCGTACTGGCGACACTC
>CALFSV010000350.1 GCA_937916485.1 uncultured Paracoccaceae bacterium
TTCTATCTGCTGCGGTTCTCTATATTTACCGCACCCAAATTCCAGAAGTTCTGGGCCGGAAAAATTCTTCTCAAGCTTAATTGTAATACCGGATGTCATCACGTGGTCATGTCAGACAAAACCACTTGAGAGGGGCTGGGCGACTTTGCAGTGTCTTTGGATGAAAAAACACATCTCATCCCATCATAGATTGGCAAAGTGGTCCAGAAAATGGTCCTGTGGCTAGGCTTTACAGGCACCAAATCAATTTTTACCTAATAAATACAGATACTTAAGTGTTATTAGTGGTGCCCAGAAGAGGACGTCGTACTTTCTGTATTTATATTTTATTACAATGACTTATTTTTGATTTGAAATTGAAAAGCGGTCCCAAAAGCGGTCCTGATTTGTGCGTTACATCAGGGTGACTTTGTGGCTTGCACCCAGAACTGAACATTGACGGTGCCAATGCCTGAGGTCTGCTATGCGGACAGAACGGACTTTAGCTCGGCAATTAAGAAGGTCCGTTGTCAGGCAATATCGTCATGAGTTAGAAACACCTTAACTATAGGAGGAAAGTCACATGATAACGATTTACGGACGTCAGAACTCATCGAGTGTCCAGTTGGTCATGTGGGCTATCAATGAGTTGGGCGTGAAACATCAACGTTTGGACTACGGGCATGGCCATGCTTCGACTAACACGGGCGACTATTTGGCGATGAACCCGATGGGCCGCGTGCCAGTTATGTTGGACGGCTCTGTGCAAATGTTCGAGAGCGCAGCAATTCTTCGGTATTTGGGAGCAAAGTATGGGCGCGATGAGTTTTGGCCAGAAGACCCAACACAACGCGGGCCGCTCGATACTTGGGCCGAATGGGGCAAGAACACCTTTACCGAAGCCGTCTTGGAGATTTTTGTCTACGATGTTCGCCTGCCTCCTGCGACCCGTGATCCAGAAATATTGGCCAAGGCATCAGAGCGCCTAACCGCACTTGCTGAAATGCTCGATGGGCGCATTTCTGACAATGAGTGGATTGGCGGCGAGGATTTTACGTTCGCTGATATTGCTTGTGGCCATATATTGTATCGCTACTTTTCACTGAACTGGCAGCGTCCAGAACTCGAAAATCTCTCTCGTTACTATGACCGTCTTCAAAAACGCCCAGCTTTTGCCGAACACGTCATGGTTTCCTACGAGGCTCTTCGGGGTTCATATTGAGGCGGCTCTGATAGCGGTCATTCGTAGTCTGCGCAATATGCAGCACTAGTTGGTTTGGGGGTATTGCCAAGTTGTTGCTGGCCCATTGTGAAACATTGGCAACCGTTGGATCATGCCGCCATTTCGGCGGTGTAATCGGACCAGAGGTTGAACGCATCAGTGCGGGCGTGGCGGTATGAGGTTGCGTTCAGTTGATAGCGGCGCGGTCGGAAGATCAGGTTGATCTGGTCATGTGCTGACAGAAACCTTTGAGCCTGCCGGTGGGATTTGAATCGGCCAAATATTTTCTCTCGTTTACGCGTCGGCCTGTGCGACACTTCGATCGCATTGTTCAAACCCTTGTGGGCGCGATGATCCGCGCCCGGTGCCAGTTTACTGATGGGCTGGATGTAACTGCGCAACTTGTCGGTGATCACGACCCGTGGTTCGCCGAACAGGGTGATCAATCTTTGGAAGAACCGCTTTGCGGCCTTTGCGTTTCGGCGTGTTTGCACGAGAATATCGAGCACGTCGCCATTTGCGTCGATCGCGCGCCACAACCAATGTTTCTTGCCACGGATTGTAATAACGACTTCGTCAAGATGCCATTTGTCGTTCGGTTGCGGTCGATCCCGGCGGATGCAGTTTACGAAATGTTGCCCAAAGCGATTGACCCATAGCCGGATCGCCTCACGGCTGACAACCACGCCCCGCGCTGCCAACAGGTCCTCGACATCCGCCGTGCTCAGTGCAAAGCGATGGTACGCCCAAACCGCGTAAGCAATGATCTCGCGGGGGTAGCGGAAGCCTTTCAGGCGCAGCATATGGGTCGGAATGTTCATGGGACCGACATAGCTTGATCAAACCCGGCCAACAACTTGGCAATACCCATGCGGCTATTGCTGACGCAGCATCTTTTTGCACATGCGACGGACTTGCAGCTA
>CALFSV010000351.1 GCA_937916485.1 uncultured Paracoccaceae bacterium
TTGGGTTCCTCCCAACAAAGGTACTTAATGCGACATAGCGTTCACGCCATGATTTTGGTCTGATGGCGTTTTTCGTGTTTTCGCCCCTCCCGTTTTGCTGCTTTGTTTATGCTGCCTTTTTCGGGGGCAGGATGCCAAGGGTATCGCGGAGCTTTTCCTCGGAGAAGTCGTACTCGCCGAGCATGTTGATATGTGCCCATGACATGGGCGAATGGGAGGCGATCAAGCATAGCAGGTTTTTTCTGGCATGGGTGTCTGGAGCCTTTTCAACCTGTCTGGTCAGGTAAAGATAATTCCAACAAATGATGCTGTTTTTGATGAGGCGGTTGCAGGCCTCTGCGACTTCCTGTTCTTCCTTTTCCACTTGGGTGAACTCACGGGGGTTGCCGACGGCCACGGCGCGGGTGAAACGGTTGGCCAGCTCAACCTTGTTGAGCTGACGCTCGATAGCCTGGCGCAGGGTGAGATCGTCGATGTAACGCAGGATGAACAGGGATTTGATGATCTGTCCAAATGCCTTCAGAGTCTGATAAATTGCGTGTTGGCGTGAGTAAGAATTGAGCCTGCGGAAGATGTCCGAGGCGGTGTTTTCCTTCAGCTTGATGGTGGCCACGAGGCGCAGCAGGTCGTCCCAGTTTTCGCGCAACACGGCTTCGTTGATGGTCTTATCAGGCCGGATAGCCCAGTCTCTGGCCCCCTGATTTATTGGCTTGAAGATATAGAGTGTCTGCTTGCCAACCCCCTTAATGCGTGGAGCAAAGGAAAAACCTAGCAGATGGGTCAGGCCAAAGACAGCCTCAGTGTAACCGTGGGTGTCGGTGGAATGGATGTCGCTTTTAACGACATCGTTGCACATGAGGCCGTCGATCACATAGGCACTTTCGCGATCCGCCGCGCTGATCATCAGGGAATGCCACAGGAAATTACGCTCATCGACGAAGGTATAGGCGCTGACGCCTTGTCCCTGTCCGAAGTATTTGAACGACCGGCTGGCGTGCAGGCTATCACCGCGCACTTCGAATTTCTGGCCATCGCTAGCAGTATGGAGCTGATCCTGCGACTGACGATACAGATTTGGCAGATCCATCGCGTCCATAGCTTTGATCACCGCGTCATTGGCAGCTCGGATGTTCTCAAGTGAGAAGCGCCAATTCACGGTGTGATCCAACTCGCTTTCGGTGATTTTCGAGGAAATCCGCGCCATCTTGCGCACGCCGATGCCACAGCCCAATCCCATGATCCCGGCGAGCAAGGCAGGATGGGAAGTGGCCCGCCGGACATGGGTCTGCTGCCAATGCTCAAAAGAGTGCAGCATGCTGCAGTGATTATTGACGGTCTCCAGAACCTGCGCGAGCGGAACATCCTGCCGCTGGGGAAAGAGATCGCCCAACGGATCGGCTTCACTGGGATCGGAAGCCGGGGTGCCAATATGAAACGTCCCGTCCTTGCGCAGGTTCAGATGGGAATTGTCGGCAGCGCGATCATTCGTTGCCTGATACTGAGCGGAGAGTGCGGAATTCAGCGTGGCCAGTACGGGGGCGGGATCAGTAAATTCAGTCAAACCTGACCGTTCCAACAAATGGCCCTTTTCTTGTTGCCAGCGTTCTTTGTCGATCAGATAGGCGTCCATGGGCCTATATTTGTAGGATTGTTCCACGTTGAGGTCGCCGGACTTGATGGCCGTGGTGACAGCCTGGAACAGAAAAACCTTGTAGAGCGATACACGGAACGTACCATCCGCGCGGACAAGTGTCGCCCTTTGCTCTACATTGAGGAACTCCGTTGGGGCATGGCTGGTAGATAAATCCCCATCCGCCTTGAAGTGATCAATCGCAGCCAGCAGGGCTGCGGCCCGTTTGTTCGGCATGAAGTTCAACGCCCGTAGCAATGGGCTGAGACGATTTTGGAGTTTCAGCGACCGCGCTTCCAGAATGGCGTGCCAACTGGCGTCTTGAGCTGTCGATGCAAGATCATCCTTCAGCCGGTCGAAATCTTCCGTCTGCCCCTGCTCGAGAAGGGCTAATGTGGCGGCAACCTTTTCAGCGTCTGATAGATTGGCCGCAGACATGACGCTCCGAATATCGCGCATGACACCAAAGACGGAAACCTCCAAGCCATTGACGACGATTTCGATCTGCCGTTGCTGGTTCTGACGCTCCTGTACGAGCGTTTCCTGATAGTCTCGGGCCGCAGCGGTTTTGAAGGACGCCACGACGCTGAGCCACAGATCAACCGTGTTGTCCTGACAGCGGTAGAATTGGTGGGCAACAAAGGCTGCGGCATGAATGTATCGGTCATTTTGATCCCGGCGCCGCATCTGGAAAATCTCTGATCGCAGCACACCACCCGCAAAATACCGAATGCCTGCGGTGCCAAGATCGAGTTGTACAAGAATGTCGCCCAACTGGTGATGCAGCTCCGCCAATATTGCAAAATCAGTGACGGCTTCCTTGATCCTTGAGGGGCTCGTCGATTGTGACAATCGCTTGAGCAGCGTTAGGCGGTAGCGGTTCTGAGCATCCGGTGACGTGAACAAGTCATCAAGAAGGTCCCGCGTCTCGGCAGGCAGTTGACTGTCCATCAATGCAATCAGCTCTGCCTTGCGCTCGTGCAGACTGGCACGGATCAAATCATTCAACCGATGGGCGGATGGCACTTGCACGCGCCGCTGAATCAGAAAATCCACGCAGCGGTCGAAGATCAGGCGCGGTTTCAGATGCATTCGCGCCATTGTCGCGATCTCGGTGGCCAAGGCAGCGCTGGCCCTCAGATCAAAAGGTGTGAAGCCATAAAAATCCAGAATGGTCTGCTGATGGCGCTGCCGAGTGCGATCCGGATAATGGAAGCCTGATGGAACCGAATGGTCAAGCTGGCTAGCCACATACGCAACATCGCGATCCACGAAATCCGCAGGCGCATAGAACCGTCGTGTCGCACGAAAATATCCGCAGCTTACCAGAAAACTGATCTGATGATCCGGATTGCGCATGGTCGCGGCGACTGCCAGCAAAGATTTTGGAAAGTCGAAGAACTTCTTCCGGTCGCGATGGTCGAACGGGGGTGGCTTGTTGAAGGCCTCCTGTTCATTGACCGTGAGAATGCGCATTCGGGGCATAAACTGATCCTGTCAACGGTGACCGAAAAGGGACGATTGCGGACAGGGGCTTAAAGCATGTCCGTAAAATACCTTGTAATATTATAGGACATAGGTATCATTCCGTACACCTATTTCGTAAAGAAGATTGTCCATGTCACGCACTTT
>CALFSV010000352.1 GCA_937916485.1 uncultured Paracoccaceae bacterium
CTAGGGGTTTGAGGTAAGGTGGGTCATGACCCACCTTACCAGAGGCGCGCCTTAGTTGACGGCATTGCCTTCAACAAGGTTGGCGTCCGAGACCGGCGATGTCGCAATCTCGATCCGGCGGGGCTTCAACGCTTCGGGCACTTCGCGGGCAAGGTTGACATGAAGCATGCCGTTCTCGTGGCTCGCGCCCGTAACCCGGACATGGTCGGCCAGGTGGAACCGCCGCTCGAACGCCCGGGTGGCAATGCCGCGATGCAGGAATCGCCGCTCGCCATCGTCCTCGCCCTTGCGGGCGGTCACGATCAGGGCGTTTTCCCGGACCTCGACCGACAGATCGGTGTCGGCAAATCCGGCAACAGCGATCGAAATGCGCCATGCATCGTCCGCCGTCTTTTCGATGTTGTAAGGGGGGTAGTTGGTCTGCCCGGTATCGTTGGTCATCACCCGGTCCATCAGATCGGCGATCTGATCGAAACCGACAGTGGCACGGTACAGGGGAGCAAGGTCAAAAGTTCGCATGGGGTTATCCTCCATTGAGCGACAACAAATCCAGCCTTCCAAAAGGGACAGGCCGCGGGTTACGCAGGGCCCGACTGGCGCCCTACGCAATTTGATTTGGGATGGCATCGTGACGGTTTCAAGGGGTTGATAGGCGGCTAGGGGCGGACGAATTTTGCCCCGGTCCCAGTCTGTTCGGTCTGCCCCATGACCCGGACACGGGGGGTCACCGCCTGAAAGGCCCCGCCGCCGCCCATGTCGAGCAGGGCCCGAAGCTCGGCCAGGGGCTGGTCGAGGGCGGTGCCAAGGGCCACTTGCTGCCCGTCCATTTCCGCCTTGGCCGAAACCACCGAAACGATACGGGCAACACCGCCTTCAAAGACGAAGATCGGTGCACCGGAGGCCCCGAAGTTCACGTCACAGGACAGGACATAGACCCCACGGCTTTGCCCCAGAACGCTGCACGCCTCTTGCAGGGACGGGGCTTCGGAACGATCCTGCGCATATGAGACGACGCCGACCTGGGTGCCCATCGCCAGGCGCGACGCGATCTCGAACGGCCCAATCTGGGTCAATCGGATGGGCTGGCTCAGTTCCAGCAGGGCCACATCCGCCTGGCTGGCCACATCCGACACCGTCCCGTCAAAGACATAGCCCGCCGGGATAACCGCCCGCCGCACGTCCCGGTAGGCAAGGGCGCGGCCATTGCGCAGCCCGGCCTGAAACTCGATCCTCGAGGGATCAATCCTGTCACCGCTGCCACGGTCGTAAAGGCAATGGGCGGCGGTGAGGACAAGGTCCGGCGCAATCAGCGCGCCAGTGCAAAAGCCCTTGCCTTCGATGTCCAGCCGACCAACGGCCTCCCACCCCCGGGCATCATCCCCGGTCTGAAGCGAGGCAAGCGGGGCATCCTGCGCTCTCGCGGGCCCCGTCAAGGCTATAAGAAGGCCAATCGCCCAGAACATCTGCCGCATCGGGCGCTCCGTCATTCAACACTTCTGAAACAATAACGGTACCCTAGGGCAGAAATGCGGCGCGCCCTAGGCCAAAGGGCTGCGCAGGTCCGGAATGGCCGGGGCCGTTTTGCCCGGAGCCGTCAAAGCAGGCGGTTGCGGCCCGCCGGTGGCCCAGTCGAGCAGCTCGACCGTATGAACGACCGGCACGCCGGTTGCCCCGCCGATCTGCATCATGCAGCCGATGTTTCCCGCCGAGATGATGTCCGGGCTCAGCGCCTCAAGCGTATCGACCTTGCGCGCCTTGAGTTGGCCCGAGATTTCGGGCTGCATCAGGTTGTAGGTCCCGGCCGATCCGCAGCACAGGTGGCTGTCCTTGGGCTCCAGCACCGTAAACCCGGCCCGCTTCAAAAGCTGCTTGGGATAGGTCTTGATCTGTTGACCGTGCTGCAGGGAACAGGCCGCGTGATAAGCGACCCGAAGGTCCTTCGGTGCCCCCTCGGGCAGGTCGAGCTTCATCAGCACTTCGGTAATGTCCTTGGCCCGCTCGGCCACGGCGGCGGCTTCTGCGGCAAGCGGGCTGTCACGGAACATATGGCCATAGTCTTTCACGGTGGTTCCGCAGCCCGAGGTGTTTATGACGATGGCGTCCAGCCCGGCCCCGTCGATTTCCTTGCTCCAGGCCTGGATATTGCGGGCCGCGGTGGCGTGGCTTTCGGTCTCTTTGCCCATGTGGTGGGTCAGGGCGCCACAGCACCCGGCCCCCTCGGCCACCACCACCTCGCAGCCCAACCGGGTCAGCACACGGATGGTGGCATCGTTGATATCGGTGTTCAGGGCCCGTTGCGCACAGCCGGTCATCAGGGCGACCCGCATCTTTTTGGGCGCCTGGGGTGCAAACGTCTGGGGGTCGTCGTTGCGCGATACCGGCGGGATGACCCGGGGGGCCATCTCAAGCATGGCGCGCAGGCGGGGGTCGGGCATGAACCGTGCAAAAGGGCGCCCGATTTTTGCCCCCAGGAGGGCAAGGCGAAAGCGCATCGGATAGGGCAGGATGCGGGCCAGTATCCAGCGCAGCGCCCGGTCCGACCAGGGGCGGTCATAGGTCTTCTCGATATAGGCTCGGGCATGGTCGACCAGATGCATGTAGTGCACACCGGAAGGGCAGGTCGTCATACAGGCGAGGCACGACAGGCAGCGGTCGATGTGCTGGACAGTCTTGGCGTCCGGGACCCGCTCGTTTTCAAGCATGTCCTTGATCAGGTAGATGCGGCCCCGGGGGCTGTCGAGCTCGTCGCCCAGCACTTGGTAGGTCGGGCAGGTGGCGGTGCAAAACCCGCAATGCACGCAGCTGCGCAGGATCTGGTTGGCCCGCGCCGTGCCAGGGTCGGTCAACTGCTCTGGGGTAAAGGTTGTCTGCATCTGGTCAGCCCATCCGTCCGGGGTTGAGAATGCCACGCGGATCAAAGCGGGCTCGCAGCCCCGCTGTGAGGGCAGCGATCGGAGCAGGCTCCGGGTGGAAGGGGGCGATCGCTGCGCGGGTCGGCGCGCCCGCCCTGACGAGGGCCGCATGACCGGCAAAGGGGCCCAGCACCGCGCGAAGGTCAGTGTCAGGCAGACATTCGACCCAGATCAGGCCGCCGCCCCAGTCATAAAACGCCCGGGCCTTCGCCGCCGCCGGCAATCGGGCGACCAGATCAGGCGCATCAGAGGGTTTCACGGAAAGGCGCCAGACATCGCCCGATGTGCCATGGTAGGGGGCAACATCGCGCAGCCCGGCCCAAAGCGCGGCAGAGGCCTCCGCATCAGCCTCGATCCGGACCGGACCAAACGGGCCCAGAACCGCCTTCATCTGCTCAGAGCGATAGGCAACAGACGAGGCAAAGCCCTCGATTCGCAAATGGGTGCCTGCCAAGGCACCAAAGCTCTCAGGCACATGGGCAGCTCCCGACACTTCAAAGGGGGACCCCAACGCCGCCGCCATTGCACGAACGGCCCGAGCGTCATCCAGCCCGTCCACCGTGACCGTGGCCCCGGCAGCCACCTGCGGCAGGACCTTCAGGCTGACCTCGCTCATCACGCCCAACGTGCCCCAACTGCCGCAAAACAGCTTCACCAGGTCATAGCCGGTGACATTCTTCATCACCCGGCCGCCGTTCTTGATGATGGTGCCAGCGCCGTCGACAAAGCGAACACCCAGGACAAAGTCGCGGGCCGCCCCCGATTGGATCCGCCGCGGGCCCGACACATTGGCCGCCACCACGCCACCGATCGTCGGGGCACCCGAGGTGCCCAGAAGGGCGCGGTGGTCCATCGGCTCAAAGGCCAGACGCTGGTTTTCCGCGGCCAACGCGGCCTCGATCTCGGCAAGGGATGTCCCGGCCTGGGCCACGATGGTCAAGGCGCCGGGCTCATATAGCGTGATCCCTGTCATGGCCGAAGTGGACAAAGACGCCCCATCGACCGGGCGGCCAATCGGGCGGGTGCCACCCCCTGTGATGGCAAGCGGGCCCGTTGCGCCCAAGACTGCTTCGGCAAGCTCCGCTTCGGTTGATGGTGTCATGCCGGGTCCTTCATGTCTTCGGATCTAAAATATCCCGGGGGGAGGCGAAGCCGGGGGGCAGAGCCCCCCAGGGGCACGCGGCTCGATCCCGGGCCAAAACCTCAGGCCGCGCGACGTCCCGCGCTCACACTCAATGGAAAGACCTTGGCAGGATTCAGCAGCCAGGCGGGGTCGAACACATCCTTGACCGCCATTTGCGCCTCCAGGTCGGCCGGGGCGAACTGGACCGTCATCAGATCGCGCTTCTCAATGCCGACCCCATGCTCGCCCGTCAGGCAGCCGCCGACCTCAACGCATAGCTTCAGGATGTCGGCCCCAAAGGCCTCGCAAAGCTCAAGATCGCCGGGCTTGTTGGCGTCGAACAGGATCAGCGGGTGCATATTGCCATCCCCGGCATGGAACACATTGGCCACGCCCAATCCGTACTCTTTGCTCATCTCGCCAATGCGACGCAGCACAAGGGGAAGCGACGACACCGGGATCGTCCCATCAAGGCAAATGTAGTCGTTGATCTGTCCCATGGCACCAAAGGCGGACTTGCGACCCAGCCAGATGCGGCCCGCTTCTTCCGCGTCTTTTGCCTCGCGCAATTCCACCGGGTTATGGCGGCGGGCAATCTGCTTGATCACGCCCAGTTGCTCGTCGATCTCGGCAGGGCTTCCCTCGACTTCGATGATCAGAAGGGCCTCGCACATGGGATAGCCTGCTTTGGCAAAGGCTTCGCAAGCCTCGATGCAGGGACGGTCCATGAATTCGATCGCAACCGGCAGCACGCCGGCCTTGATGATGTCCGACACACAGGCGCCAGCCACCTCAGAGCTTTCGTAGCCGATCAAAACCGGGCGGGCGCCTTCAGGTTTGGCCAGAATGCGCAAGGTCGCTTCTGTCACCACGCCAAGTTGGCCTTCCGACCCGCAGATCACGCCCAAAAGGTCCAGTCCCGGGGCCTCAAGATGGGCACCGCCAATCTCGACCACCGTGCCGTCCATCTGGACCATCGTCACACCCATCAGGTTGTTGGTCGTCACGCCGTACTTCAGGCAGTGGGCCCCGCCCGAGTTCATGGCGATATTGCCTGCAATCGCGCAGGCCAACTGGCTGGACGGATCAGGGGCATAGAAAAAGCCATCGGCCTCGACCGCGCCTGTCACGCTCAGGTTCGTGCGACCGGTCTGCACCCGGATAAAGCGGTTGTCATAGTCGGTTTCCAGAACGTCTGTCAGCCGGGACACGCCAAGGATGACACAGTCGGCAGTGGGCAGCGCGCCGCCCGCCAGCGACGTACCAGAACCCCGGGGCACGACAGGCACGCCCTCTTCATGGCAAATGCGCAGCACGTCCGACACTTCGCTGGTCGAGCTTGGCAAGACCGCGCACAGGGGCGGACAGCGATAGGCTGTCAGGGCATCGCATTCATAGGCCCGGGTCTCCATCGGGTCATGGATCACGGACCGTTCGGGCAGCACTTCCAGCAGGCGCTCGACGATACGGGCCTTGCGGGCCATGATGCGGGCGTCGGGGACGGGCATTTCCATAGTCATCTCCTCGGATTGGTAAAAATCTATTACCAATTGTAGCGACTGGCAAGTCTCAATCGGCGGGGCTAGGGTCAGGGGATGGATGTCCTCATCAATTTCAGCCTGCTTCACACCCTTGATCTCGTGGCACTTGCGGCACTTCTCCTATGTTGGGCGGGTATTGGCTGGTGGATCGAGAACCCCGGCACCCGGCGGCCGTCCGTTACCGTTCTGATGGCAGAGTACCGGCGCGAGTGGATGCGGCAATTCGTGGCCCGTGACGTGCGCATATTCGATTCGCAGATCCTTGCCAGTCTGCGACAGGGGACATCCTTCTTTGCCTCTACCTGCCTCCTGGCTGTCGGCGGTGTTCTGGCCCTGGTCGGCAACACCGCCCCTCTGGAAGACGCCGCCGAAGAACTGACCGTATCCCAGGCCCCGGCACTGGTCTGGCAGATCAAGCTGATGCTGGTGGCGTTCTTCCTCGGGCACGCCTTTCTCAAGTTTGTCTGGGCCAATCGCATCTTCGGCTACTGTGCCGTCATCATGGGGGCGGTGCCCAATGATCCTGCCGATCCAAGGGCCCTCGACCGTGCGGGCAAGGCAGGCGAGTTGAACATCCGGGCGGCCTGGAACTTCAAAAGGGGGCTGCGCTCCATGTACTTTGCCCTTGGCTCGACTGCATGGCTTCTGGGGCCAGTTGCCTTGCTTGTGGCCACGGCCATCGTCTTTGCGCTGCTATGGACAAGGGAATTTGCATCTGTCCCGCGCGAGGTCATCTCGGCGCCAGAGGGGGGGCCATGATCCGGCAGTCCGGCCAAATCCTCGCGATCGGTCTTGCCGTGCTGGCAGGCCCGGTCCGGGCAGATCCTCCGGTGATCGAGGCGGTGGTGGCTGTTCCACAAGGCTCAGGTTGGCGCTTTGACGTGACGATCAGCCACCCGGACACGGGCTGGGATCACTATGCTGACGGTTGGGAGGTGCTTGCCCCGGAGGGCACATCCGTTGGCCTGCGGGTCCTGACCCACCCACATGAGACAGAGCAGCCCTTCACACGCTCCCTCGACGGTGTGCTTCTGCCCGGTGGCACGACAGAGGTCCTTATCCGCGCGCGCTGTTCCGTCGACGGCTGGAGCCTCAGGACAACCCCGGTGTCCTTTCCGTAAGGTGGGTCATGACCCACCTTACTTTCAGCGTCGTCCTTCCCGTAGCCAGCCGCCCACAATCAGGCCAGCTGCCAGCAGCAGAAATGCCCAAGCCGGCAGGAGGGGCGAGATCGAGATGTCGGCGGTCAGATAGGCTTCGCGCGGGGTGATCCCGATCCATCCACGCCCAGCGGCAGGGCGGCCCGGCCGGACTTCTCGCAGATCGGGGGCGCCGTCCTGCATGGCAAGGATGCCACCGCCGGTGCCAGCGACCAAAGGATCCAGCAATTCGCCGCTTGCAATGGTCTGCTCAAACTCTTTCGGGGCTGCAGGGCCCAGGGCAATGACCGCCTCTTCGGTCCCATCCGTCAGGCGATAAAGGCCAATCTCCGGAGCGTCCCAGACCGTCTCAAAGCGGCCCGGGCTGGTCTCTTCCAGCCGCAATGCCGTCTCGGTCCCGTCCGGGCCGGTCACCACGATATCGGGTACGTCCTGCGAAAGGCTGCGGCGGATGATACGCATGGTCTGGCCCGCAGGTTCGACCCAAAGGGCCTCCTCCTCCAGTTCAGGTTCCTTCATCATCCAGTGGGCCAGTCGGCGCAACAACTCCAACTGCGGGCCACCACCCTCGTAGCCCCGGTCCCAAAGCCAGGACTGGTCCGAGGCGAGCAAGGCCACCCGCCCCTCGCCCACCCGGTTCAAGAGCAACAGGGGCCGATCGTCCACGCCTGTCATGACGGTCGTGGCCTCGGGCACCGGGGTCACATCAATCTGGCGGAACCAGCGGCCCCATCCCGGAACGCCGTCCTCTGCTGAAGGCAGGGCAAGGGCATCAAGACCCGCCGTGACAGGATGGCGCTGGCCGACATCGGTCAGCAGCGGGGCAAATCCCTCTTCGATCACACGGGCGCTTGGCGCCCCCGGCAGAACCAACCCAAGGGGAGACCGAAAGATGCTCTCAGCCCCGGCATACTCAGGACCGGCGGACACGAGGACAGCGCCCCCATCGGCCACGTAGTTGGCGACATTCTCAAGGTAGACCGAAGGCAGGATGCCCCTGCGGCGATAGCGGTCAAAGATAATCAGATCGAACTCGTCGATCTTCTCGATAAACAACTCGCGGGTGGGGAAGGCAATCAGGGACAGCTCGTCCACCGGGACGCCGTCCTGCTTTTCCGGAGGGCGCAGAATCGTAAAATGGACCAGATCGACTGAACTGTCCGATTTCAGCAGGTTGCGCCAGGTCCGTTCACCTGGATGCGGCTCGCCCGATACCAAAAGAACGCGCAGACGATCGCGCACACCATTGATCTGAATAACAGCAGCATTGTTGCGGTCCGTCAGTTCGCCGGGCTGGGCGGGGGTCGAAAACTGCAACACGTTCATCCCGCCATGGGGAAGGGTGACCGGCAGTTCCAGGTCCTCGCCCACCGGCACGTCAAACTGCAACGGCGGTCCACCGTCGATTGCGATGGTCAATGTAACAAGGTCGCCAAGGTCCGGGGCGGCTCCCTGGTCCTCGATGCGCAGGGTCAGGTTGACGGGCTCGTCCAGAATGGCAAAGGCCGGGGCATTTCGAACAATCAGGCGGCGGTCCCAATCGTCGGACCGTCCGGACAACAGGACGTGCAAGGGCGCGGGCAATCCCGGCGCGCTTGACAGGTCATGGACCCGGCCATCGGTCAACAGGACAATCCCCGCAATGCGGCCCTGCGGCTCTTCGGCGAGGGCCTCGCTCAGCGCCCCCAAAAGCTCGGTCCCGCCATCGCCCTCGGCATCGGCCAGGCGAACGACGCGCAGTTCGGTATTGGGACGCGCGGCCACTTCAGCGGTCAGGGCGACAAGGGCGGCTTCGGTCTGCGCGGCGCGGTCAGAAATGCGCTGGCTGGCGCTTTCGTCGACAACGGCGATCAGAATGTCCGAAAGGGGTGCGCGATCCTCGCTTTGCAAGGACGGGTTCGCAATGGCCGCCAAAAGGGCAAGGGCAGCAAGGCCACGCAGCCACCAGCCGGACAGCCTGCGCCAGACAGCCAGTCCAACTAAGACCAGCGCAAGGGCTGCCATGATCCACAGGATCAGCCAGGGGACCAGTGGGTCCAGGATCACCTGTTCGGTCACAGCGCACTCCCCGGGCTTTTTCTTGCCCAAAATATTCCCGCCGGAGGCTTCCCAACCTCAACAAAGATCCGGTCGGCAAGCCCGTTCACAACTGGCATCACTGGCCCAGCCTTTCCAGAAGGGCGGGCACATGAACCTGGTCGGACTTATAGTTCCCGGTCAGCACATGCATGATCAGGTTCACGCCAAAGCGCAGGGCAATCTCGCGCTGACGTTCGCCTGCCATGCCGCGGCCCACCGGAAACATCCGGTTACCCCGGTCATCGACGGCCCAGGCCGCGGCCCAGTCGTTGCCGCCAATAACGACCGGGGTCACCCCGTCGTTGAGGTTCCGGAAGGGCATACCGTCTGCCTGTTCGGCCTCAAGTGGGACCGCTTCGACCCAGATATCGCGGCTTGCATAGCGGCCCGGGAATTCCTGTAGCAGGTAGAAGGTGCGCGTCAGAACGTGATCGGGCGGGATCGGCGCGATGGGTGGTATGTCCAGCGGACGGGCAAGAGCCTGCAACATCCGCCCTTCCGGGGAGGCAGAGCCAAATCCCGCGAGATTGGCGTCGCGGGTGTCGAACAGGATCATTCCGCCCGAGCGGAGGTAGCGGTTCAGCTTGGCATAGGCGTCCCGCGACGGGATTGCCTGGTCGGGGGTCACCGGCCAGTAAAGGAATGGAAAGAAGGCCAGTTCATCTGCTTCGATGTCGACACCGACCGGTGGGCCCGGCTCGATCGACGTCCGCTGGAACAGGGTCTGGGACAGGCCGACCAGCCCGGCAAGCGCGGTGTCATCCACACTCGGGTTTCCCGTGATGACATGGGCAAGGATCACGTCCCGGGTTGCGGCGATGGCAAATGTATCTTCGGCCGGGACGGTCTGCGCATCCTGAGCCTCCTGCGCCCAAAGCACCGTCGGCTGGCCGCCCAGGGTTGCCAGGATCACACCCGCCAGCAAGGTTGCGGCCACATCGGCCCGGGGGCCGCGCAGCTTGCCCGACACGGCAAGCGAGGCAAGGCAATCGATCATCAACGCAATAAGCGCAGCCCCGAGAAGCCAACCCTTCAGGTCGCGTTCGGGTACTGCCACAATTCCTTCTATAGCGATCCGGCCCGGCCATGAGGCCGGAGCGAGAAGTGTATCGGGCTGGATCACGTTGACGGCGATCCGCTGATCTTCGCCGGCATAAAGACCGGGGGGCATGGCCGCAGAGGGCCGGGCTTCTGCGATTGCCTCACCGGCCACTCCTGGCAGGGTATCGGTCGAGGATAGCCGGCCATAGGCGTCCAGCAAGTCTTCGGGGACCCATACAGTACCGGCCAGATCTTCTGCTGATGCCCGGGTCGGGCGGGAGGAGACTGCGAGACGTTCCAGCATCTGAACGAATAGCCCCGACAGCGGCAGGGTCGACCATTCGGCATTTGCCGTCACATGAAACAGGATGACCTGTCCGTCGCCAAGGGCCTTGCGGGTTACCAGTGGAGTCCCGTCGGACAGTTGGGCGATGACCCTGTCGGCCAAGGTCGGATCGGGCTGGGCGACCACCTGGCTTGAAACAGTCACATCCTCGGGGATACCGAGCCCGAAAAACGGGGATGTCTCAGCGAAGGTTGCTAGGCCCTTTGGTTCGCCCCAGCTCATCGATCCGCCGACAGCCCGACCGCCGGCCCGCAGACGCACGGGCATCAGCTGATCTTCTTCGGTCCGGCTGACATCGCTGGCCGCAAGCCGCGGTCCGGCAAAACGAAGGAGCAGGCCCCCGGCCTCGACCCAGTCTTGCATCGCCTCGGCCTCGCCCGCTGCCAATTGCGCGACGTCCGCCAGGATGATCACATCGGGGTTGGCCAGAAGCACATCCAGGGTTGTGCCATCTATAAGATCGGCTACCGGCGCAAGCGCCTGTTCGAGGTAGTGGGTGGGGGACAGCAGCTCTAGCCCTTCGCGGTCGTTGCTGCCGGCGATCAGCGCCACTTCGCGGCGCTTCAGACCATCGTCGGTCAAAGTGACGGCAGCGGCCGAGCGCTGGCCGACAATCTCGAACCGGGTGATCCGGTTGCGCAATTCCGGGGGCAGGGAAAACGCTGCTTCTGCCACTGCTTCACCTGCCGGGAACGTCAGGTCGGCGGATGCCAGTCGTCTTTCAACCCCGGCAGGGTCAAGGCCGACTGCCGCGACGGTGGCTTCGGTCGTATTGCCGATCGGTGTTCGGATCGCATCGACCGAAATGACCCCGGCTTCGAACCGGGCGGGCCGCAACGCCAGTGTCTGGCGCGGACTTTGAAAAACGGTGACGCTGCCATGGCTTTCAAGAGCGGACAGAAGATCGTCGCGGCTGTCGCGGTCAAGTCCGTCGGACAGCCAGAAGGTGTCGAACGATCCTGTCAGATTGCCGGCCCAATCGGCGAGCGCCGCTGCGTCGGGTTCCCAGGGCGACGGCCCGAGCCCGGTCAGCTCCATGGCGGTCGCTTCTGCTGCCCGGAACGTTGGGCCACCCGGGGGCAGGTCCGTGAGGGTCACGAGTGCAGTCGTGCGGCCCATGCGCCCAGCCTCTGCCAACAGGGCTTCGATTCGGTCGGACCGTGCCGGCCAGTCGCGTGCGTCAGCCCAGGTGCCATCCGCCACGATCAAGAGCGGCCCGCTGCCCGTCCGCTCGGACTGGGGGTTAAGCAGCGGTCCGGCAAACCCGAGGATCACAGCGGCAACCGCCAGAATGCGCAGCAGCAAGAGCCACCAGGGCGTGCGGTCTGATTGGGTATCGTCATCCGTCAGCCCGAGCAACAGTGCTACCCCGGGGAACCGCCGCCGGATCGGGGCAGGCGGCACAGCCCGCAGGATCAGCCAAAGAACCGGCAATGCCGCAAGCGCAAGCAACAGCCAGGGGGCCGTGAACCCAATGGGACCAAGCATCAGCATAGGCGTTGCACCTGGTGGCGGAGGGCGAGGGGGCTCCGCCCCCCGCGCCTGCTGCGCGTCCCCTGGGATATTTCGGGCGAGATGAGGATTGGGGTTATGCGCCAGTTCATGCGCGTCTCTCCAATGCCCCGAAGGTCCACAGGAGGGCCGCAGCCGCGCTGTCGCCGGTGTGATGGCTGTTGAACTGCCAGCCTGTCAGCCGCGCCAATCCGGCGAGCCGGTCCTTCCTTTCGGCGAGCCGGTCGAGGTAGCGGTCACGCAGGTCGCGGGCCCTGAGCGTTTCGTGCCGGAGCCCTCCGGTCATCGATTCGAACACCGTGCGTCCCTGAAAGGGGAAGGCCTCTTCCTGAGGGTCAAGCACTTGCAAAAGCGCGCCGTGGACCCCGTTGTCTGCGGCCTGCGTCAGCGCGGCCTCGATCGCGGTGATGTCGCCGAGGAAGTCCGAGATGAACAGAGCGCGGGAATGCGCCAGCATGCCTTGGGCCTGAGGGACGCCATAGTCCCCTGCCTCGTCCTCGCTAAGCAGTTCCGACATCCGGTCAAGCTGGGCTTTGCCCCGCCTTGGTGGCAGTCCGGGCAGGCCGACCCTTTCGCCCCCTCGGATCAGCAGAATGGCGCTGGCCAGTGCGAGCGTTCGCGCCCGATGTCCCTTGCTTGGCAATTCGGCGGAGGAGGTAAAGGTCATCGAGGCGGACCGATCAACCCACAGGCTGACGCTTTGAGCGATCTGCCATTCCTTGTCCTGCACGAAGGCCCCATCGGCCCGGCCGGATCGCCGCCAGTCGATGCTGCGCGCCTCGTCATGGGGCTGCGCGGGCCGGTACTGCCAGAAGGTGTCGCCAAGACCCGCCCGTCTGCGCCCGTGATCGCCAAGGAGGACCGAGGCGGCAAGATGCTCTGCCTCGGCCATCAATGGTGGCAGAGGGGCTGCGAGGGCTTCTGCCCCGGTTCTGAGCGTCAGCGGTGCGCTCACGCCGCGGCCTCGGCCCTTGTGGCAAGAGCGGCAACCTGGTCGATGACGGAGGCGAGGCTTTCGCCCCGGGCACGCGCGGCGAAAGACAGGGCCATCCGGTGGCTGAGCACCGGTCCGGCCAGCTTGCGCACGTCTTCGGCCGATGGGGCGAGCCTGCCGTCCAGTAGTGCCTCGGCCCGGACGGCCAGCATGAGCGCCTGGGCCGCGCGTGGGCCGGGGCCCCAGCTGACCGCATGGCGCACGATTTGCGGGGCGTTCTCATCACCGGGTCGGCAGGACCGGACGAGGTCAAGGATCATCTCGACGATGGCGTCGCCGACGGGCATCCGCCGCAGGAGGTTCTGGGCGGCCAGAAGGTCCTCGGCCGTGAAGACGGCGGTCGACTTCCCCTCTTCCACGCCAGTGGTGGCGATCAGAATGTCCCGTTCCGTCTCTCGGGTCGGGTAGGGCACATCGATCTGGACGAGAAAACGGTCAAGCTGCGCCTCTGGCAGGGGGTAGGTGCCTTCCTGTTCGATCGGGTTCTGTGTGGCCAGCACGTGGAAAGGCAGGCCAAGGGGGCGATGCTCGCCCGCGATGGTGACCTCTTTTTCCTGCATGGCCTGCAGAAGGGCGGACTGTGTGCGTGGCGAGGCCCTGTTGATCTCGTCCGCCATGAGAAGTTGGCAGAAAATCGGCCCCTCGATAAAGCGGAAGGAGCGTGTGCCATCGGCGGCGGTTTCCAGCACTTCGGAGCCAAGGATGTCAGCGGGCATCAGGTCCGGAGTGAACTGGATCCGGTTGCCCCTGAGTCCCATCACCGTTGACAGAGTGTCGACCAGCCGGGTTTTGCCCAGTCCTGGAAGGCCGATCAGCAGGGCGTGGCCGCCGCAGATAAGCGCAGTCAGGGTCAGCTCAACCACTCGTTCCTGGCCGATGAACCGCTTGGAGATGCTGTCGCGGGCCAGGGCCAGCTTGCCCCCGAGGGTTTCGATCTCTTCGACCAGATCCGCTGCTGCGTTCATCTTGATGCTCCTGCTCTTGCGCGTCACCCTATGTGACCAGATATCCCGGCCATGCCCAATGGCAAAAACAATCTCATGCACATGATCGTGACAGTCCGGGTTAACGCGTGCCGATCGTTTACGCAGTCAGACTGCGGTCGAGGCAGGCGAGCCAGTTTTCGCGGGCCAGCCTGGCGATCAGGGCCTCATCGTAGCCGTGTTCGCGCAGGGTGTCGAAGAATCCGGGCAGGCCGGTGACGTCGCCGATGGCCTTGGGCACGATGCATCCGTCAAAATCGGATCCAAGGCCAACGTGACCTTCGCCCAGTTTTTCGATCATGTAGTCGAGATGCCGGATGAGGGGCTCCCATCCGATGTCCCTTTCGGCGGTGCCGTTGGCGTTAAGGTAGAAGGTGGCGTAGTTCAACCCGACCATACCGCCCGTGTCCCGGATCACCGCCATCTGCCGATCCGTCAGGTTGCGCGGCGAATGTGACAGGGCGTGGGCGTTGGAATGGGTGGCCACAAGCGGGGCCGTTGACACGCGCGCCACGTCGTCAAAGCCCGCTTCGTTCATATGGGACAGGTCGATGATGATCCCGAGGTTGTTGCAAAGCCGGACGAGGTCCTTCCCCCGTTCCGTCAATCCGCCGCCCATGTCGGGTGTGCCTGGGAAGGCCATTGGCACCCCTTCGCCAAAGATCGTGGGCCGTGACCAGACCGGGCCCAGCGAGCGCAATCCCATGTCGTGGAACAGGTAGAGGGCATCAAGATCGGGGCCGATCGCCTCGGCCCCTTCCATGTGCATGATCCCGGCGATGGTGCCGGACGCCATGGCCGCCCGTGCCTCTGCCGCCGTCCGGCATATGGCAAAGTCATCGGGCGCAGACCGTGCCATCCAATGCATCAGCCCGGCCATGGCTATCGCATCGGGCTGCGCCTGATCGTGGGTCATCAAAGGCGGCATCGGAAGGTTATAGGGCGGATTGGCCATCATGGCGGCAAAGTCTGGCGGCGGGCCGCCAGCGGCCGGGGGGACGAAGATGGCGAAGAACCCACCTGCAAATCCGCCTTTGCGCATCCGATTAAGGTCAAGGTGGCCTTGGCCGGTCTGACCCAGCCAGAGGTCTTCTCGGGGTGTGGGGCTTTTCATCAGCCGCAGGAGAAAGTCGTTGTGGCCGTCAAAGAACGGGATGGGCGCGGTCATCAGGCGGACCTTTCATTGAGATAGGCCCGGGTTGCATCGACCAGATACTCAACCTCGGGGTCGGTGATGCCAAGGATGGTGAACTGGTGGTGAACCTTGCTCAGATACTCCAGGCTACTTCCAAGAAAGCCCGAACCGGTGGCAATGAACTCGATCTGATCATCGCGGCTGATCTTTGCGTCAATCATGTCCGCCTCATGATCGGCCAGGAAGGTCAGGGCCGTGACGGCCTCATCCCCGGCAGAGGCCGTCCCGTTATCGGCCGTCCCTGTATTGGCGGTGACGAACGTTGCGAGATAGCTTGGTCCGATGATTTCACGCTGCCACAAAATACTGGATTCGGCGTCAACCTCCTGTGCTCCAATCCGGAACAAGAGACCGTCACAACCGGGGCCCTCGGGATCCGTATCAAGGGCGGCCATAAGACCGGGCGCCTCTTTCGTGCCGCGGCCGCCTTCGGTGTCCCTCAGGATAAAGCGGCGCGCGTGACCCGGTACATGGGCCCGGCGCACCTCTTGGAACCGGAACCCCGGATCCCACATGAGTGAGCCGTAGCCAAAGACCCACAGGTCGTCTTGGGGATGGCTGGCCATGGTGGCCCTACGCATCGCTTCACGCTCGTCATCTGAATAAAGCCAGGCGCCGGACACCCCGTGTTGCGCCATCACCCCACGAACCATGTCAGTGGTCAACGTCCGATAAAACGACACCTCCGGATCGACGATTTTGTCGCGCAACTCTGGATGATGCTCGAACGGGTCCGAAACGGGTGGCATGAGCGGTCCTTTGCAAAGGGGGAAGCCTTCGTTTGATCAGCCTAGCGGGTCAGCGACCAAGGTCACCCCCAAATCGGTGGGGGCGTAATCTTTCAGCACCCCGGGGGTGACGCCCCTCTCGGACGTGCTATCGTTTGGCCAATAAGATTGGAGATTGCATGACCAAGGGGTCCAACACCGACACGGTGCCTTCTGCCGAAAGTCTGGCCCAGGCGGCGCGAAGCGCCACCAAGAAGGGGCCGCCGCCGGTCCATTTATGGAACCCGCCGTTCTGCGGCGATATCGACATGCGTATCGCGCGCGACGGAACCTGGTTCTATCTGGGGACCCCGATCGGGCGGCCGGGGCTGGTAGGCCTATTCGCCTCGATCATCAAGCGGGAGGGGGATGCCTATTTCCTTGTCACACCGGTTGAGAAGGTCGGGATCACTGTGGACGATGCCCCCTTCGTCGCCGTTGATTTCGAACAGGTCGACGACGCGCTGGAGTTTGTGACGAACGTGGGCGACACGGTGCGGGCCGGGCCTGACCATCCCATTCGGGTGGTCCGCGATCCCGAAACCGGTGAGCCGTCGCCCTATATCCATATCCGGGCAAACCTTGAGGCGTTGATCGACCGCAAAAGCTTTTACCGGCTAGTCGATCTGGGCGAACACGGCCAGCATGAGGGCAAGGAGTGGTTCGGCTTGCGCTCGCAGGGTGTCTTTTTCCCGGTGATCCCTTCGGAGGAACTTCCATGACCCTATCCGCCCTGATCGTCGGCGTCGGCGACGGCCTGTCCGCCTCACTCGCCCGGTTACTGGCAAGCGAAGGCTATCTGCTGAACCTCGTCGCCCGCGACACTGACAAGCTCGAGTCTTTGCGGGCCGAAACCGGGGCGACTTTGTTTCGGGCAGAGGCCACCGACGTCCAGGCGATCCGCAGCATCGTGGACAGTATCGAAGGCAGACTGGATGTCGCCATTTACAATCCGTCGGCCCGGACCCGCGGTCCGCTTGTGGATCTTGATCCCGAGGATGTGAAACGGGCCCTTGATGTCACCGCCTATGGCAGCTTTGTCACCGCTCAGGCGGCGGTCCGCAAGATGGCCGGGCAAGAGATGCGCGATGGCTGCCGTGGGACGGTGCTCTTCACCGGGGCCTCTGCCGGGGTGAAGGGGTTTCCCCAGTCGGCGCCCTTTGCGATGGGGAAATTCGCCCAAAGGGGCCTTGCCCAGTCGATGGCCCGTGAATTGCACCCCCAGGGCATCCATGTGGTCTGGGTCAACATCGACGGGGCGATCCGCAACGCCACCCGGCCCGAGACATCGCCCGACGCCATGTTGTCCCCCGATGCCATTGCCCGGAACTACCTCGCGCTGATGCGGCAGGATCGGTCGACCTGGTCGAGCGAACTGGAACTGCGCCCCTGGGTCGAGCAGTTCTGAGCGTCTCGGACGAACTGGTTGCGGATGGAGGGCTGTCGTTCGTCCAAGGTGCGGCGCATGGGAATGTGCGACCAAAGCAACAAGGACTGCGCGGCGCTTCAGCGACCGCTTTGAAGGAGCGGTTAGCGCCTACCGACGAGATTTCCGTGACCGCACCATAGTCCATGCAAATGTCTGCAATGGCACATGTAGACAGATATTTTGTGACCCCTGATCCGCAGGCAGTCGAGCGAAGAACCAATCTTCTCTGGTAAATCGCGAAGGGCGATCCGCGCTATTCTATGATCGGAGTGCCATAGCCTTGATCGAAGGCGGCGCGGAGGCCCATTTTCCAGCGAGCATGATTTGCATTCAGGGTGTTCGCTAGAGAGTGCGCATCACCAAAATCATGTCGCGCCGATCGAGTGGCCTCGCGAGAATACTACGAGAAAGTTGTTGTGGGGCGGGGGGCAAGGGAGCCAGGGGGCCATTGGAGTTGAAGGGCTTCCATTGTCCTCTGGTCCTCTTTTGATGTCAGGGGCGGATTATATCGTTCCGTCGTCTTGCCGTGCCTTGCTGGCCGCCATTGCGCGAAGGGCATAGATCGGAATGGCAAGCGTGATCAGGACGCGGGGGATGTGGCCAAGCAGCCAAAGCATGCGGATGGTCGCAGAGTTTTCCTCGGCTACCGGACCGGTCAGGGCGATGCTTTTGTAAAAGCCAAGCAGGTCCCCGATAGGTGATCCGACTGCCGCTGCCAGTCGCACATTGAGCGGCATGTGAAAGAGGATCGTGATCAACGATACCGCAAGATAAAGCCACAGGGTGATCACCCAGTTGCGCTTTGCCGCACCCACGTCCCAATCAAGTCGGGCCGACAGGATCAGACCGACGGGCATCAGCAAGAAAAGCGGCATGATCGTATAAAGGAAGTTGCTGAACTGAGGAAAGAATTGAGCAACAAAATCGGCAGGCGCGAGCGTCAGCCAATAGACCCCCATCGACAGCCCGATGAAGAGATTGGCGCCAAAGAAGGCGGCTGAGGTCGTAACAGCCAGCGCGTTGACGCGGCTACGATAAGACTGCGATGTCATGAGAGTGGCCTTGTTGTTGGGGAAAGCGAAGTCCGTTCTTCGCGAAGCGACGAAAGAGGAAGTCTGGCAGAATACGGCCCAAAAATCCGATTTGGCACGACTGGCCCAACCCTATCGCGGTCCTTGCGCCACGCAGACCCCTAGAGATGTCACGCACTGGGTCGGCAGGCATTTTCTTCGGGGTCAGTGGTGCCGTGGCGTTGATTGTGATCTCGCTCTCGGTTTTTTGCAAAGTGTCGGGGTTGGACTTGAAGTCATAGGGCAGGAATTTGTCCGCATTATTGACAAGTAGATTAGGTCGCCCTTGCTGGTCCTGATCGTCGGCGCGCGTTACTTTGCCTGCGACCGCCTGCGCCCTGGTCAAGCGCCCGGCCTCCCCAAGCCTTTGGGCCGCGCGCCCATGGATGCTAATTGTCTTCGCACGCGCCACAAGTTGCCAGGTCAGTGCAAGACTGCTGTTCAAGCGGCTTCCGCTGACGGAGTTGATCGTCGATCTCAGGTCCAAACCCAGTCTCTCCAAGTGTCGAACTCGTCTTGACGGTAAACGTGGGGATGGCCGTCTTCCACCACTCAAAACTTGCAGATCGTTCCAAAGGCTTGCAGATCGCCTCATGTCCCATGCAAGAACAATAGCGATACCCGACCAGCACCTCTGCCGCTTTGGCCGGCCCCATCTATGGGATTCTAAGTGTCTAGCGGGCAAAAGTTTCTACCCGGACAGGGATAGTGGCGGCGAACCGCAATGACCGGGCCCATCACGAAACCGCCGATGAGCACATACACCCATAGCGTCGTTGCCTGGACCTTTCCGCACTCCTCAGACAATCTAACGACAAGCGCAAACCAACGCGCTGATGCGGCAGGATCAGTCGACCTGGTCGAGCGAACTGCAGCTACGCCCCTGGGTCGAGCGGTTTTGAGAGTTTTGGGTGAGCTGGTTGCGTTTGAAGGGCAGGTCCGGGGGTTGCCGTTCATGCGCTGCGCGGCGAATGGATGACGTCAGCCCAAAGCGCCATCTGCAAACACCGCAGCATACTCCAAAAAAAGGGCACTAGGCCGGCTGCTCTGACTGGATTTCCTCTGCAACCCTCAGCACGTCACCTAGGAACCCATCAATATCCGCGGGTTGGGTGCGGTGGTTATTGAAGGCACAGCGAAGAGCATGTTTGCCTTGCACCGTCGTGTCCGAAGGCACAGCGAGCCCGCGCTCCTGAATTCGAAGCATGATTTCGGTGTTGAGGGCTTTTGCGGCATCCTCATCCGCCGCGATATGGCGGAAGCACACGATATTCAGGTCGACCGGGGCCACGAGTTCCAGAAGCGGATGCGCTTCTACCTGGACGGCCATATAGCGGGCGAGATCAATGTCTTGGGCAATGAGACGCCCGAACTTTGCGGCACCTTGTTCTTTGAAAGCCATCCAGATTTTCAACGCACGAAAGCCACGGCTTAGCTCCAAGCCGTAGTCGGCAAGGAATTTTCCCGCGATCATTCCGCGCTCTTGGAGTTCCAGATATGGACCGTGCATTTCGAAGGTGGCAAAGTGTGCCTCAGGGTCCTTGATCAGTACAGCCCCGGCCTCAAAGGGCGTGTGAAGCCATTTGTGAGGATCGATAGCTACAGAGCCCGCGCGCTCAATCCCGGCTACAAGATGGGCATGTTCAGGTGCCAAGCGTAGTACCCCGCCGATGCATCCATCGACGTGGAACCACAGCCCCTCGCGTTCACAAAGGTCGGCGATCGCGGTCAAGTCGTCAATTGCCCCGGTGTTCGTCGTGCCTGCTGTCCCAATCACGCAGGCCGGTTGCAGGCCATTCGCCCGGTCCTGCGCAATCGCGGCCTCCAGCACGTCGATCCGCATCCGTTGACGGTCATCGCTTTCAATTTCAACCAGCGCTTCTGACCCTAGGCCCAAGGTCTCCAACGCCTTTTGGTGGCAACTGTGCACTTGATCGGAGGCATAGAACCGCAGCGGCTTTTTGAGTGCACCGATACCCTTCTTGCGCACGTCATAGCCGGCCGCGAGGTTTCGGATCACGGTATGCGCCACAAGATTTGCCATCGACCCGCCACTGGTCAGGGTGCCGCTGGCGCTCTTCGGAAATCCCGCGATCTCTTTGAGCCAATCGACGACCTGCTGTTCGACTTGGGCTGCGCCGGTGTTGCCGCCCCCAAGGTTGCTACCTTCCACGGCGGCAAGAAAATCACCCAAAGCTCCGGTAAAGTTGCTGGCCCCCATGTACCACCCCCAGAACCGAGGGTGGATATTGCCCATGGGATATGCGCCGACGGTCTCTCGGTATTCAGCGTAGACCTGATCCAAAGAGGTGGGATCTTCTGGCAATCCAGACTGGAACTTGGCGCGGACATCGTCTGGCATCGGCCTCCAGACAGGTCGCTCTCGAACCTGTTCCAGATGGTCTACGGCCTCATCCACCATCCTATGCGCGAGATCCCGGGTGGCTTCCCAATTTTCCGGATCAAGAGTCTCTTTCTGGGAGTTTCTCATCTGCCGCGTCCTTATCTTTCACGGACAGCGTGCGGAAAGAACGCATTCAATGCAACTGTTCTGTAGGCAGGACGAACCTGCACTTCAGTAGCCCGGCGCTTACCTTACCGTCCGGCCTTTGTTCGTTTACCTGATGGACGGTGCGTTCGCGGATGCCGGCAGGATCCCTGCCGTCACTGGCGCCGAACATCGGCCTATCTTTTTCACCCTCGTGGCGATCTTGGACGCCTTCGCCTCTTGGTACTCATCCGCATCCCTGACGCGTCACTTTTGCGCCCCGCTGACAGATGCTGACAGAAGGCTGTCAGCAGGGGTATGTCATGACGGTGCCATCGACATTTAGCCCAAGGAGATGCACCCATGTCAGATACCCCCATCGTCGTCTGGACCGAGATTCCGGTTTCCGACATTGATCGCGCCACAGCCTTTTATAACGCGGTTTTCGGCTGGACGATGACTGTCGACACGACCACCGGCCCAAATCCCATGGCCGTCCTTGGCGGGCGGATGAACGACGCAGGCGGCCACCTTTACCCCGGCACACCCGGTCAGGGCCCGACCGTTCACATCGCGCTGCCCGACAGGCTGGAGGCCGGAACGGACCGCTGCACAAGGGCCGGAGGGACGATCCTGGGCGACCCGATCAGCCTGCCAACCGGCCGCTTTGTCTATGCCACCGACACCGAGGGCAATTCCATCGGCCTGTTTGAGGCCGCCTGATGCGCCGGGCCGACCGCCTGTTTCAGATCGTCCAATATCTGCGCGGCGGTCGGCTGGTCACGGCGGCCAACCTGGCAGAAAGGCTTGAGGTCACGACGCGGACGATCTACCGCGACGTGGCCGACCTCATGGCATCGGGCGTCCCGATCGAGGGGGAGGCGGGTCTGGGCTATGTCATGCGCGACGGCTACGACCTGCCGCCTTTGATGTTTACCAATGACGAGATCGTGGCCCTTGTGGCCGGAGCCCGCATGATCAAGGCCTGGGGCGGGGCCGGCATGGCCGCTGCGGCAGAAGAGGCGCTGATCAAGATCGAGACGGTTCTGCCGGAACCGGCCCGCCGCCGGGCCGCAGCTGTTGCCGTCTACGCGATCGGCATGCCTCAGATGAACGACGACCTACGTTTCCGTATCGATGCGGTGGAACAGGCGACAGAGGCCCGTCAGCGCTTGAAGATCGACTATGCCGATGAGGATGGGGCACTGTCGAACCGCATTGTCCGTCCACTGGGACTGTGGTTCTGGGGCAAGGTCTGGACCCTCGTCGCCTGGTGCGAGCTGCGGGAGGATTTCCGCATGTTCCGGGTGGACCGGATCACCTCGATGGAAGAGCTGGGCCCTTACCGACCGCAAAAGGGACAGACCTTGCGGGACTTTTACGCTCGACCGGATCACCGTCAGCATTAACGCGACCAAGCGGAAAGGGGGCGGCGCATTGCCACCCCCACCCGGCCCGGAACCATGCGCCCGCCGTCGAATGAAGAAGTCCGGCAGACGGCGCAAACCGGTCAGTTCTGCGAAAGGCTTTGCGCCAGCCGCATGAGTTGGACCGCCTCGTTGCGGTAGCCAAAGGGGTCTTCGCCCCGGTTGGCTGTTGCCAGCGCAATGGCCTCGTCCCAGCCCCAGTCACCCAGATAGCTTTCGTCGCGCAACAGCTGGCCGAAACCCGCCATGGCGATGGCGAAGCCAGCTTCACTTCCGGCCTCGGTTGCCACTCCTGTAAGGGGCGCATCGGGCAGGATTGGCGTTTCCAACAGCTGGCTGTCCTCTTCACCCGGTGCTTTCCAGCGCAGGCGCAGAAAGCCGACCTCGTCGCTTTGGTCCACCTCGGCGGCAGGTGCGCCATGGCGCAGGGGATCGCTGAGTTGGGCAGGGCTGCCCACTGGCGTGATCTCGTAGATCGCTGTGACCGAATGGCCTGCCCCCAGTTCACCGGCATCGACCCGGTCGTTGTTGAAATCCTCGCGGCGCAGGGCCCGCGTCTCATAGCCGATCAGCCGGTATTCGGCGACAACGGCGGGGTTGAACTCGACCTGCACCTTCACATCGCCCGCAATGGGAAAGAGGGCGCCGGTCAGCTGATCCACCAGCACTTTCTGGGCCTCGTTTAGCGTGTCTATATAGGCGGCGATCCCGTTTCCGTTTTGGGCAAGGGTCTGCATCGTGGCATCGTCCAGGTTGCCCCGGCCAAAGCCTAGAACACTCAGGTAGGTGCCGCTGTCACGCTTGTCGGCGATGTAGTCCGTCAAGGCGTCGATGCCCGACAGTCCCACGTTAAAGTCGCCGTCCGTGGCCAGCAGGATGCGGTTCACCTCGCCGTCGCCTGCCATGCTCGCGGCGACAGCATAGGCCTGCTCCAACCCGCCCTGGCCGTTTGTCGCGCCGCCTGCGCCCAGCGACTGGATGGCGGACAGGATGGCGCTGCGGTTGCTGGCAGGCGTTGCGTCAAGAACCTGGCCTGCGCTGCCGGCATATTCGACGATGGCGACCTCATCCTCGGGGCGCAATTCATCCAGCATCAGGCGAAACGATTGCTTGAGGAGGGGCAGCTTGGTCGGGTCATTCATCGACCCGGAGGTGTCGATCAGAAAGACAAGGTTCAGCGGGGGCCGGTCCGTGATGGCCGGAAGCTCGCCTTGCAGACCGATATGAACCAGCCTTGTATCGGCATTCCAGGGGGTGTCGATCACCGAGACTGAGGGCCGGAACGGGCCTTCACCCGGGGCAGGGGCGGGGTAGGCATAGGGGAAGTAGTTGATCATCTCTTCCACCCGGACTGCATCGCGTGGCGGCAACTCCCCACGGTTCAGCGACTGGCGGACGATGGCATAGGAGGCCGTGTCGACATCGATAGAGAATGTGGACACAGGCTCTTGTGTCGTGATCCGCACCGGGTTGGCTTCGGCGGTGGCGAAGGCCTCTGTATCCATCTCTGGCATGACGGCAACATCGGGGGTGTTGATGATCCGGCCAGTAGCATTCGGCTGGATAAGGCCCGGCTGCGGTCTGGCCATGGGCATAGGCGATGGCTCCGCGGCGGTGGCCCCAAATCCGGGTTCGGCAAGGATCATGGGCGGGGTTGCAATCTCGGCCCGGCCAAAGGTCTCGGCCTCTTGCATCGGCGCGGGGGCCATGTCCGCCACGGCCTCCTCGGGTGCCGCAACGGCGGCAGAGCTGGGGGCAATCGCCAGGTCATCGGCTACGACCTGCTCGTTGGACTGGCTGCGCAGGTCTTGCGGTGGCATCGGCTGAGGGGAAGGTTCGGGCGCCTCGGCCCGGTATCCGGGCGCCAGCGGGCGCAGCAGGTCCTGGCCCTGCGGTGTAAGGACAAGAAATCCGCAAGCAACGATTGCGGTGGTGACGGTAAGGCCGCCTTTGGTGGTCAGGGAATTCAGCATGTCTTTCACTCCTTGCAGGACGCCCCGTTTCGGGCGTTCAGGAGTATGACGTGCGGGGGCTCGCGATCCTTGGAGGGCAGCAAAGTTTTCGCGGGCCAGCGCGATATCGGCCGCCCGACGGCTGGCGTCGGGGGCAGGGGTCGCAGACGTCATGGCTGCCTTCAGGTCGTCCAGATCAAAGTCGTCGTGTTCGTTTCCAGTGTTGGAGGTCATGTTTCCTCCTCCTTTGCCTTGAGCGCGCGAAGGCGTTTCTTCGCCTCCGACATGCGCCAACTGATGGTGCCCTCTGATACGCCAAGGATTTCAGCGGCCTCTGCGTGGGTCAGATCGTCCAGGACAAGGGCCAGCGTGTCCCTCAGATCCTCGGACAGGCGGGACATGGCGATAGTGAGCCAGTCGTGCTGCTCGCGTGCCTCCGCGATGGCGTCCTGGCGGGCCATTTCCCAATCGCCCCAGCCTTCAGCGTGTTTCATATAGGTGGCCCTGCGCCGCCGCCTGTCATGAGCTGCATTAACGGCCACCCGGTAAAGCCAGGTCGTCACCCTGCTTTGCGCCCGGTAGCTTGCCAGTTTGGCGGGCAGGGCGGCGCAAATGTCCTGGGTCAGATCCTCAGCCTCGGCCGGCTGCCCGGTCAGGCGAAAACAAAGGGCAAAGAGGCGATCATAGTGACGTTCGAGCAGAAGGCCAAAGGCCTGCCCGTCCCCGCTAGCGGCCGCAAGGGCCAGATCCTCGTCACTGGTTGTCATCCTCATTTCGATACTGAGACGCGGGCCATCCGTCTATCCTTGGCACCTCGCTCTAGGATTCCCAAAAACTTTCCTCTCTTGGGTCCAGATCCCTCACTAGCCCGGCAAAATGACGGTTCAATGTCCCGGGCGACTGCCATAAGCTGTCACTCCCGGAACCAAAGGATCCATGCCCATGACCGCCCTTTTCGCTCGCCTTGTCGCCATTATCGGTGGCGCGATGATCCTCATGCGCCGATGGGGTAAAGATACAGATCCCCCCGCCGTTGGCGACAGCCCGGCGATTCCGAAAGCCGTGCCCCAGGGGATCCCCACGCTCAAGATGCCAACGGCCAAAGGCTGGTCCAAAGGCCATACCCCAACGGCCGCCGAAGGGCTGAAGGTCAATGCGTTTGCCGAGGGCCTCAAGCATCCGCGCTGGATCGAGGTGCTGCCCAATGGTGATGTCTTGACCTCCGAGGCGCTGGGCGTGCCCGGCGGGCGGATCAAGACGCCTTTCGACTATGCCATTTACTCGACGATGAAGCGGGCCAAGGCGACAGGCGACAGCCCCAACCGTATTACCCTTCTGCGCGACAAGGACGGCGACGGGGTGGCCGAAGAACGGCATACCTATATGGAAGGGCTGCACCACCCCTTTGGCATGGCCCTGAAGGGCGACACCTTTTACGTCGGTGCGACGGATGCCCTGACGGCCTATCCTTATGTGGAGGGGGCCAACCAGATCACCGCGCCGGGCAACCGGATCGCCGATTTCAAGCCCGGCGGCCACTGGACCCGAAGCCTGCTTCTGAACAAGGACAAGACCAAGCTTTATGTCGGGGTCGGGTCGGAATCCAATATCGCCGAAAACGGGATGGAGGTCGAACAGGGCCGCGCCGCCATTCATGAGGTGGACCTTGCAACCGGCGCGACCCGCATCTTTGCGGGAGGCCTGCGCAACCCCGTCGGCACTGCGTGGGAACCGACGACAGGCGCCCTTTGGACGGTCGTCAATGAACGCGACGGTCTGGGCGATGAGACCCCGCCTGACTACCTGACCGAAGTTGTCGATGGCGGCTTTTACGGCTGGCCCTATTGCTACTGGGGGCAGACGGTCGATGACCGGGTGCCGCAGGATGCGGCCCTTGTCGCCACCGCACGCCAGCCCGACTATGCGCTGGGTGGCCATACCGCGTCGCTTGGTCTCTGCTGGATGCCGGCGGGCACCCTTCCGGGCTTTCCCGATGGGATGGTCATCGGCCAGCACGGATCATGGAACCGGTCGAACCTGAGCGGCTATAAGGTTGCCTTTGTCCCGTTCGAGAATGGCAAACCGTCGGGACCGATGCGGACGATCCTGTCAGGCTTCCTCGCTCCGGATGAAAAGGTGTCCTATGGCCGCCCGGTGGGGGTCTGCATTGGACCGGACGGGTCGCTGCTTGTCGCCGACGACGTGGGCGATGTGATCTGGCGGGTCACCGCCGCCTGATCCTTCATAGCGACAGACTGTCTGGCCGCCTTCGGGCGGCTTGACTCGCAATTTCACTTCATCAATACATGAAATATGGAATCAATTGTCGCCCTCTCCCGGCTCTCCGCCCTTGCCCATGACAGTCGGCTTGCCGTCTTCCGCCATCTTGTCCGGGTAGGCCATGACGGTGAGGCGGCGGGTGATATCGCCCGGGCGATGGACCTCGCCCGCAACACCCTTTCAGCCCAGCTCAACGCCCTGTCGGCGGCAGGGCTTGTCCAAAGTCGGCGCGAGGGTCGGTCGATCATCTATTCGGCCAACTACGACGCAATCGGCGCGCTGATCCTTTATCTGATGGAGGATTGTTGCGCCGGCCGCGACGAGGTGCGCCGCCCGATCCTTGAGTCGGTCGCGGCCTCTCTTGTGCGGCCTCCCATTTCCCAAGCCAGCATAGCAGGAGAAAGACCATGAAACGTTTGCACGTCCATGTTGCCGTCGATGACCTTGCAAAGGCCATCGAATTCTACCAAGGCCTTTTCGATGCCCCCCCGACCCGGAAAGAGGCCGACTATGCCAAATGGCAGCTCGACGATCCAAGGGTGAACTTTGCCATCAGTCAGAAGGGCACGCCCGCTGGGGTGGAGCATTTGGGCATCGAGGTCGAGACACCGGAGGAGTTGACCGAGGTCTACGACCGCATGGCCAAGGCCGATGCCCCCGTTCTGCAAGAGGGCAAAACGGTGTGCTGCTACGCCCGGTCGGAGAAAAGCTGGGTCACCGACCCGGCAGGCGTGTCTTGGGAAGTGTTCCGCACCTTTGGCGGATCTACAGTCTATGGCAGCGGCCCCAGCATGGAACAGATCCGGCTGGCCGGAAAGCCAGCCACTGCCGCGCTTGCGACGGGTGCGGCCAAGGCCTGCTGCTGACGCTAGGGCCAAAACGAAAACGGGGGCCAAAAGGCCCCCGTTTCCCACCAAACCTCGAACAGAGGTCACTCGTTAAAGTTTGCCAAAGCTCCAGAACATTGTCTCACCAGAGCTGTCGTCGACGCCGTCGTTGTCGGTCATGACCCATGTGGTGCCGTCCGCTTCGATGGCCAGCCCCTCGACCTTGTCCAGAACATAGCCGCCCGTTGAGGTCAGGTCGGCCATCAGGTCACGGACAACCTCGCGCGTTACCACCGGAAGCTCGCCGCCCAGCGGGGCAGGGACCATTTCGGACATGGGCACGCGGGTGATCAGCTTGGTCACCGCATTGGCGCCAATCTGGTTGTCCCGCTCGATCAGGTAGACGTAGTCGCCGTGGGCCACGATCTCGGACAGGCCGACCCAACCGGTTTCGGGATCTGTCTTGGGGTAGCTGACAGCGCCCCACTCTTCGGTTTCGATGTTGTAAGCGACCAACTTGACAGTGTTGTCCGCGTCATCCGCCCATTCGCGCTGAATGGCGATCCAGAGGGTATCGCCCACCAGAGTGATGCCTTCCGAGCCGAAACGGGTCTCGACGGCCAGAAGCTCGGCCGGGAAGGGGATTTCGGCCTCGATCTCGCCGTCGGCGCCGACATGGTAGATGGCGTGCGGGATCAACCGGTCGGTCCGGCCTTCCGAGGCGATCCAGAAGCCGCCTTGGCCATCCAGCGCGATGCCTTCCATATCCAGCTTTTGGGCCGCATAGCCGCCACGCGTAACGAGGGTCGCGTCGGTAATGCGGGCCGGGGTCTGGGTGGCGTCGATGGTAAAGATCGTCGGCTGGTAGCCAAAGAAGCTGTCATTGACGGCATAAAGCATGCCGGGGTTTGCCGGGTCGGCCACCAGACCGGACATGGCGGCCCAGCCGATCAGCTCATCCGCACCTTCGGACGTGATGTGAGGATATGTGGCGGGGGCGTCCTGATACTCGTAGATCATGACATGGGCGCGGGCAGCGCCATCTTCGCCAAGGTCGACCTCGTTGGCAGTGACCAGCAGGTTCCGCTCGGGGATGGCGATGGCGCCTTCGGGCGACACACCCGAGGGCAGGATCTGGGCAAGGACAGGGGCGGTCGGATCGGTCACGTCCATGACGCCAACGGCCGAGGCACGTTCGGCCAGCAGGAACACCATCGGGGTGTCGCCGAAGGTTGCAAATTCCATCCCCTCGGGCTCAACGCCCTTGGCGTCAGAACGACGGTCAGGATAGTGGCCAACCTGAACAACGGCGTGTTCAAAGGCGGCGCCGGATTCGTAAACCAGCTCGCCGGTCTTGGACATGATCGTCCAGCCGCGCGACCCGCCGTCCATGTCGCCTTCGTTGGCCATGGCAACGTGCATGTTGTCGATCCACTGAATGCCATCAGGTTCGCGCAGGCGACCGGACTGGCTTTCGGTGAAGATCATGGCAGCCCGTTCGTCGGTGGCGTCAATGCCCTCAAGATCGACCGAACCGGCCGAGAAGTGCGAGGCAACCGAACCGTCCCGGTTCAGCACGACGATGTGGTTGTTTTCCTGCATTGTGACGACCGTCTCGCCCAGGGCGTTGATATCAACGAACTCGGGCTCGGGGTCTTCGGGGGCGATCTCGGCAAGGCCGGTGACATCGGCCATGATCATGCTGTCGCAGTCAAGCGTACCGTCGACGATGTCGATCAGGGCGACGTAGCCGGCGGGCATCTGGGGGACGCGGCCGTCGCCAAGGTCTTCGTCACGCTCGTTCTCGATGGCGATGGCGATAAAGCTGCCGTCGGGGGCCTTGGCGGTCGAGTCCGGCTGACCGCCCAGGTCGCAGGACCCGATCTCTGTCATCGAAGGAATGTCGATTGCCTTCACCATGCCGGAAGGGGCGGTGTAGCTTTCGGAGGTGTTCACCCCGACAAAGGCAACATTGCCGATGATCGATACCGCGGTGGGCTCACCACCCACGCCCATCGTTCCCATGGCGACGGGGCTGGCCGGGTCGGTGATGTCGACCATGCCGATCACGCCCAGCGGGCTGTCGGTGTAGACGATGGTCATGCCATCGCCGGTGGCCGCAATAATCTCAGCCGAGGATTCGTCGAGCGAGCCATCGTTGTTAGCGGCGACGGGAAAGCTGGCGATCCGGTTGAAATTCATGTCCTGCGCCATGGCAGAACCGGCAGCCAGTGCGACGATGGACGTCATGCAAAGCAGTTTGGTGGACATCTGTCCCTCCGAAAGGTGAATGTCCCTGCGTCATCGGGTCGTTTCGTGACGTCCGCGTAACGATAGGATGACGGATGCATGAAATCAGAGGGTTCAGCCGAGTGGAGGCCGGATCTTGATCGACACGAGGATGCAAAGCGCCCCAAGGGCGGCAAAGAGGGCCGAGGCAAAGTAGGCGCGGGCCCCGTAGTCGTCGACCAGTCCGCCGAAACCGACCAGGGCCAGCACGCTCATCCCTTGCTGCAGCATCACAAAAAATCCCTGCGCCTCTGCCGCGATATCCTCGGAGGTGTGACTGCGGATGAAGGTCAGGCAGGCCATGAACCCCAGCCCGTAGGTGATCCCGTGTAACGCTTGAAGCGGGATCAGCCAGCCTACCGGCGGGGCAAAGGCCATGGCTGTCCAGCGGATCACCGTGACGACGCCCGCGATGAGCAGAAGGACCCGGGCCGATGTCCGCTTGTCCAGCTTGCGATAGGTAAAGAACAGCAGCGTCTCGGCCAGCCCGCCAAAGGCAATGAGGAACCCGATCGTCGACAGGCTGATGCCCTGCCGTTCCCACAACAACGCCTGAAAGGCGTTCAGAATAAAGTGCGAGGCCAGAACGATGGCAAAGCCAAAAAGCGGCAGCAGGAACCAGGGCTTCATCACCTGCAACATGCGGGTCGCCCCGGTTGTTGGAGGCTTCTCGCCATCGGGCGCGCGGAAGCGTGGCAGAAACAGGGACGTCACTGACCGGATCAGGGCCAGGGCCACGAAGAACGGCATATAGGCCTCTTGTCCGGCCCAGGTCACCAGCCAGCCGGTTGCGATGATGGCGATTAGATAGCCGATGGTCGCCCAGGCCCGCATCGATCCGAAATCGGTCCCGCGCCTGGCGGTCAGACGCATGGCGGCGGCATCCAGGACGGGAACGCAGGTCATGAAGGCGATGGACGTCAAGGTCCAGAACAGGAGGATCGACCAGAAATCGGCGGCCCAAAGCAGGCCGATGGGAAAGATGCCGCCCAATACGGCGGCGGCAACGATAACCTGTCGCCAGTCGCTCGCCCGGTCAGCAATCCGTCCGGCGACCATGTTCAGTACCAGCATGACCAGAACGGGGGCGGCACTGACGACCCCGATCTGGGATGCGCTGAGGCCCCGCCCCTCCATCCAGATGCCGCCAAAGGCATTGGCGGCCCCGGCTGTAGTCATCAGGGTGAAATAGAACAGCGTCGTGCGCAGTTCGGGAGAAAGTCCTCCAACAGGCGAGGTCTGGGTCAAGAACGTTTCTTCCATCAGGGGAGGGCCAAAGTGGCTACGGCGACCTTGGGTGATTGCGAAAGGTCGGTCAATCTTGGGGATTGAGGTAAGGTGGGTCATGACCCACCTTACGCCGAGGGGAGGACTTCGATGGACCTTGCTGCCGCGATCTGAAAGGCGACCAAGAGATGACCGAAAAAAGCACGGCGGATATTGCCTACTCCAACGGCGATTTCATCCCCGATGGTGAGTCCTATCCCGACCGCTGGGCAGTGGCCGCGGCATCTTTCAGAGCCGGGGCGAGCGGCACGTTGGGCCTGCGCTATGGACCTTCTGCCCGGCAGGTCTACGACCTTTTCGTTCCGGATCGTCCGGCCCGGGGCACGGTGATCTTTGTCCATGGCGGCTATTGGCTTGCCGGGGATGGGTCGGTCTGGTCCCACCTAGCGGCAGGTCCCCTTGCCAGAGGGTGGGCGGTGGCCGTTGCGACCTACGATCTTTGCCCCGACGTGGCCTTGCCACACATCACCAGCCAGATTGCGACCCTTGTCGAGGTCATTGCCAAGGCCCGGCCGGGCCCCATCGTCCTGACCGGTCATTCCGCTGGGGGGCATCTTGTCGCCCGGATGGGGGACCCAAAGGTGCTGCCGGATCCGGACAAACGGATCGCAAGGATCATCCCGATCTCACCCCTTGCCGACCTGGTGCCCCTGATGAACACGGCCATGAAAGGGCCGCTTGGCCTAAACGAGGTCAACGCGGCCGCCGAAAGCCCCCGCCATCAGCCCGCCCCCACCTGCTCTGTGACGGTCTGGGTCGGTGCCGATGAACGGCCGGTTTTTCTGGATCAGGCCCGCTGGCTGGGAGAAGCCTGGCGATGTCCCGTGGTGGTCGAGCCGGCCCGGCACCATTTCGATGTGATCGCCGGCCTTTCAGACCCCGACCACCCGCTGACGGGTGCAGTGACGGAAGGAACAGTTCCACGGAAGTGGTGTGCGGACCTTCTGACCTGAGCGCTGGCCACAAAAGACAGTTGCAGCGCCGCCCGCACTGAGGGTAGCGTCACGCCAGAGCGCAAAGGCGATGGCGTCGCCTCGGGCTGAATGTCCCGCTGCTCGCGGCACGTCCGCTTTCGTCCTGAACGCCGGGATCTTTCTTGGGTCCCCTGACACGATGTCCGGACCCTGCATGCGAGGTCTGACATGACTGAACGTCCCCAGCAGTACCAATTTCACCAGGGTGACCGCATCCTGCCCTTCGCCCCCGAAGAATACGACGCCCGCCTTGCTGGCCTGCGCCGGATCATGGCGGACGCCGGGGTCGAGGCGGCGGTTTTCACCTCGATGCAGTGCATCGCCTATTACTCGGGCTTTCTGTATTGCTCATTTGGACGACCCTACGGCCTTGTCGTGACGGCCACCCAAAGCGTGACCATCTCGGCCGGGATTGATGCCGCCCAACCCTGGCGGCGCTGTCATGGCGACAACATCACCTATACCGACTGGGCGCGGGACAACTACTGGCGGGCGATCCTGTCGGTGACCGGGCCGGGCAAGGTCATCGGCTTTGAGGGCGATCACCTGACGTTGGTGCAAAGCGCCAAGCTCGACCATTTTCTCGCTCCCTCTGCCCGCATCGACATTGCCAGCCAGTGCATGGTGCAACGCATGTTCAAATCCGACGCGGAGGTTGCCCTGATCCGCCAAGGGGCGCAGGTCGCTGATGTCGGCGGCTATGCCATCCGCGAGGCGATCAAGGCCGGGGTGCGCGAGATTGACGTGGCCATGGCGGGCCGGGACGCGATGGAACTGGAGATCGCCAAGCGGTTTCCTGAGGCCGAGTATCGCGACACATGGGTCTGGTTCCAGTCGGATATCAACACCGATGGCGCGCATAACCCTGTCACTGCAAGGGCGCTTGAAGTTGGCGATATCCTGTCGCTCAACACCTTTCCGATGATCTCGGGCTATTACACCGCGCTCGAGCGGACCCTGTTCGTGCGCGAGGTCGACGCGGCCAGCCTTGATATCTGGCAGGCCAATGTCGCCGCCCACGAATTCGGGATGAGTTTGCTTGTCCCCGGTGCCCGCTGCTCTGACATCACCCAACAGATCAACGCCTTTCTCGAAGATCGCGACCTCTTGCAGTACCGCACCTTTGGCTATGGCCATTCCTTCGGGGTGCTGTCCCATTACTATGGCCGCGAGGCCGGGCTCGAACTGCGCGAGGACATCGACACGGTGCTAGAGCCGGGAATGGTCATTTCTATGGAACCGATGTTGACAATTCCCGAAGGTCAGCCCGGGGCAGGTGGCTACCGCGAACATGATATTCTGGTCATTACGAAGGACGGTGCCGAAGACATTACTGCCTATCCCTATGGACCTGACTTTAACGTGGTGGGGTAACATCTGTATTTTCAGCGCTATTATCCCCCGGATTTGATTTGAAATTGCACTTCCGGTCGTTAACGCTATGGTCGAACGCTGAAATCATTGTTCCGGAACTCTCCATGTTTTTTCAAAGCCGCGCCACGACTCGCCTTGCTCGTTCTGCCGCATTTCTGTTGTTACTTGGGACATTGGCGGCCTGCGGCGGGGGGCCGGTCGTGGTGGAAGAAGAGATCATCAACGGCGTTCCGGTTAGCCAGATTGATCCCGATTATGGGATTTTGCCAGATGGTGAGTACACCTTGCCTCCGGTGCCACCTGAATACATTGCCGGGGTCAACCGTCGGATGCTCTTGCCTTATACGGGGGACGAACAGCCGGGCACGATCGAAGTCGATCCGCACGCCAAGTTCCTTTATTGGATCATGGAGGATGGCATGGCCTGGCGCTATCCCATCGCCGTTGGGAGGCAAGGGCTTTCCATGCGTGGCACCTCGATCATTCGTCGCAAGGCCGAATGGCCGGGCTGGACGCCAACCGCAAATATGCTTCGACGCGAGCCGGAGATTTATGAACCCTTCCGGGGCGGGGTTCCGGGCGGCCTTGCCAGCCCGCTGGGGTCGCGTGCGCTCTACCTCTATCGGGGCGGCCGGGATACCTTTTATCGGATCCACGGTACCAACGACCTTTCCTCGATCGGGAACTCTGGATCGGCCGGTTGCATCCGAATGTTCAATCATGACGTCATCGACCTTTACGAACGGGTCCCCCTTGAGACCCGCGTTGTCGTGCGGACCTATGAGGATTCAGTCCGGATCGAAGGCGAAGAGCTTGCGAACCGAGGGGTGGAATTGCCGCCCTTTTATGTTTCGCCCGAGGAACTGCTGCACAATGGATCTGGCGGCGTAGCAGCAGATCAGGGCGGGATTATTCCGGACGATACAGTCGAACTTTTCGATAGTTGATCGGCATCCATGAACCTGATGGGCAACAGCAGCCTGTCAGGCCAACGGATTAGTTGATTTCTGCGGGACTTAGCCGCTATTTCTGCACTGTTTTTGCAAGCCGCCGGGACTGTTTCCCGGTGCTGACCGCACAAGCCCCAATTTTTTCAAATTGAGACACCTGACAACCGTTTTCTTGGTTCGGGCGACCTGCTGAGCTACCATTTCGTCGTTCATTGGGCCGCTTGGCCAAACTTATTTTTTTGGTTTTTGGGAACTGTTTTATGTTAGATTTTTTCGTGCGCTTGATCCGTTTGTCGGCTGCCCATTGCGCGACCACCACTCTTCTGGCCTGTAACACGACAACGATGAGCCAGACCAACAATCTGAACAATGGCCATCCTTCAG
>CALFSV010000353.1 GCA_937916485.1 uncultured Paracoccaceae bacterium
CGGGGGCCAGGCCAGCGGGGGCCAGGCCAGCGGGGGCAAGTCAGTGCGCAAACCCAAACCGCCCGAGCCTGAGCAGGGCAGCCTGCTGTAACGCTCAGCTCCCTGTCGTCTCTTCCCTTTGTCGCCACACGGCGGCGCGAGGGTCCATGACCCGCCGCCAGAGTCTGGGACTAAGGGCCAGGCAGGCCATGACGGGCAGGCTGTGGGGCAGGGTGGGCGCGCCGTCCGGCAAGGTCAGGGCAGGCCATTCCCGCATCGGGCGAGCGTGATGGTCCGAGTGGCGCGGGGCGTTCATCATCAAGGCCGATGAGATGGGATGGGGGCTGTTCCAGCTATGGGCATCGCCTACGGGTCGCGGCTTGCCCAAAGGTCCTTGCCCCCTCACCAGTCCGTAGTGCTGGACATAGTCTGACATCATCAGTTGGGTTTGGGCATATCCGGCCAGCCCCAGGTGAACGATCAGGCCAAGTGGCCCGGCCAAGGTCAGCGACAGGCCAGCCAGCAGAATCGCGCCAAGGACGTAGACGACATAGGGATTGTGCCAGCCAGGTTTGCCCCGGCGTGACAGCCGCGCGGCCTCGGACCGGAACCCTTCGCGAAAGCCACCGATCCAGGCGCGGCGTGCGTAGCGGTAAAAGCTTTCCCCGGCCCGGGCGGTGGCGGGATCGTCCCGCGTGGCCACCCGTACATGATGCACCAGCGGGTGGGCGGAGGCGTGATGCCCGAAGAACAGCGACATATAGACCCACATGCCCAGCCGGCGCAGCCATCGGTCCGACCGGTGGATCAGCTCGTGTGCGTTGGCATTGCTGACCTGCCCAAAGAACAGCCCGCCCGCCAGAAACAGCCCGGCCTTTTCCCATCCGCCCAGATGGCCCCCAAGGCCAATCGCGCCGATGATCAGGATCATCAGGCCAAAATGCGCGATCGCCAAGGCGACGGACAGCCCGGTTGCGGCCGGAAACTCCATATCCGGGGCGGGTGGGGTGACGAAGCTGACCACTTCGTCCAGAACGCTGGACAGGAGCGTGAGGACCACCAGTGCCGCGACGACCCATAGCCCGCCCCAGACGGCCGCAATGGCGATCAGCAGGGCTGGGCCGAGCGTGGCGATAGAAAAGAGAGGCAACTGGCGGGGCATCGACACTATCTTGGTTAGGTTGGGCTTTGTCAGGCTAAAGCCGGCTATTGGACCATTATGGCCCGCCGATGGCACGAGGCAACGAAACTTGGGGTCGCAGCTGCCGTCTTGGTTCCGGCCCTTCCAAATTCGCCACACTGGGTTTAGGTGATCGAAGGGAGGCGGCCTTTGCGGTGCGTGAGGCCCTCAAAGACGGCAAGTCAGGAAAGAGTGAGTCGACGATGTCCTTTTTCAAGAAGCTCAAGGATCGGTTGTTTACCTCCTCCTCCCGGCTGGATGCCGGGCTCGAAGCGATTGTCGAGGAAGGGTTGGACGAGGCCGACGCCACTGAGGCCTCCAATTCCGAGGTGACTGCGCCCGAAGTGAGTTCACCCGAAGCGACGTCACCCGAAGTGTCTGCGCCCGAAGTGTCTGCGCCCGAAGTGACTGCACCCGAAGTGACAGCAAAAGAGACACCTGCGCCTGTCTCCATTGAGCCTGACAGAACGGAGCCCGCGCCTGCAGCCCCAAAGGTTGAACCCCTTCCGACACCGCCAGTTGCGCCCCCTGCGACAGCACAGCCCGTCCGGCACGATCCGGCCCCCAAACCGGCACCCGAACCAGCGGCCAAGCCTGCCGCAACCGCCGATGCATCCCGGCCCGGCCTCTTGGGCCGCCTGCTGGGCCGCGAAGACGCAAACATCCCGCGCCGCACGTTGGATGACGCGATGCTCGAGCAGCTTGAAGAATTGCTGATCGCATCGGACATGGGTGTGGACACAGCGCTGCGGGTGACAGCCAACATGGCCGAAGGCCGCTTTGGCCGCCGCCTGTCGGTGCCCGAGATCAAGGCCCTGATGGCGCAGGAAATCGCCCGGATCATGGAGCCGGTGGCCCGTCCACTGCCGATCTATCCCAAAAAGCCGCAAGTGGTGTTGGTGGTCGGCGTCAACGGGTCGGGCAAGACGACAACCATCGGCAAGCTGGCCAGCCAGTTCAAGGCGGCGGGCAAAACTGTCGTGATCGCGGCGGGCGACACCTTCCGTGCAGCAGCGGTGGAACAGTTGCAGATCTGGGGTGACAGGGCCGGGGTTCCCGTTCTGACGGCGCCCGAAGGGTCGGACCCGGCCTCGCTGGCGTTTGATGCGATGGTCAAGGCGCAGGCCGACGGGGCGGACCTTTTGCTGATCGACACGGCGGGACGTTTGCAGAACCGTGCGGACCTGATGGAAGAGCTGGCCAAGATCGTGCGCGTGATCCGCAAAAAGGATCCCGACGCCCCGCACAATACATTGTTGGTGCTGGATGCCACCACCGGGCAAAACGCGCTGCTTCAGGTCGATATCTTTCGCAAGATCGCGGATGTGTCCGGGCTGGTGATGACCAAACTTGACGGGACCGCCAAGGGCGGGGTTCTTGTGGCGCTTGCCGACAAATTCGGCCTGCCCATCCATGCCATCGGCGTGGGCGAGCAGATCGACGACCTTGCCCCGTTTGACCCGCAGGAGTTTGCGGATGCCCTTGTCGGAGTGGACACCTGATGGTTCCCCTCTGAATGAGCGACTGGATCGTCTCAATCGCTGGAACGCCGACCGGGGCCTTCTACGCCACGCTTCTGGCGCTGATGTCGGCTGTCGCTCATGCCAGTTTCGGCGCTTTGCAGAAGGGGGCCCATGATCCCTGGCTGACGCGCGGGTCCATCGATTTCTGTCTGGTCCTGATTTCGGCGCCCGTGGCCCTGTTCATGGTTCCCTGGCCGACGCAGCAGACGGCCTTCATCCTGGCGGGCGCGCTTGTCATCCACTTTGGCTACAAGCTGACAATGGCGCTGGCCTATGAAAGGGCCGCCTATACAGTGGTTTACCCGGTTGTCCGGGGGACCGGTCCTATCGTCACGGTCGCCGCTGCGGCCTTCATCTTTCAAGAGCATTTCAACCCGGCCCAATGGTTCGGGGTCGCCTTGGTGTCCGGCGCCATCCTGCTTTTGGCCCTGCGTAACCTGAGCGAAGAGAAGATTGACCCCCGCTCCCTCAAGATCGGGTTGGCCTGGGCGCTGGCGGGCGGGCTTCTGGTGGCGGTCTACACGACCTACGATGCCTGGGGCATCCGGCAGTCGCCAAACCCGTTCACCTTTCTGGCCTGGTTCTTTTTCATCACCGCGATGGATTTTCCGACACTCGCCTATCTGCGCTACCGCAAGATGGCCAACCCGCCACGCCCCGGGCCGCTTTTGTTGCGAGGCATCATCGGGGCGGTCATTGCATGGTTCAGCTTTGGCGGTGTCATGGTCGCCACCTACCTCGACAAGGTCGGCGAGGCGGCGGTGCTGCGCGAAACATCAACTGTCTTTGCCGCCCTGATCGGCTGGTTCATCCTGGGGGAAAAAGTGGGCCCCCGGCGTCTGATCCTGATGAGCCTGATCGCTTTGGGGGCTGTCTTTGTCGAATTCGGAGGGTAGGAGGGGGCATGGCTGAACGTGCGATAAACCCGATTCTCAAGCAGGTCCTGGAACTGGGGCCGACGCTTGTGTTTTTCCTGATCTACATGCGGATCCGCGACGACACATTCAACCTGGGTGGTGCCGAGTATTCGGGCTTTATCGTTTCGACCCTTATCTTTGTGCCGATCCTTCTGGTGGCCATGGGTGTACTTTGGGCCATGACCGGTAAGCTTAGCCGCATGCAGGTGTTTACCGCCTTCATGGTGATCTTCTTTGGTGGCCTGACCGCTTGGTTCAATGACGAGCGGTTCTTCAAGATGAAAACGACCATCGTCTATGGCTGTATGGCTGCCATCCTGGGTTTCGGATTGCTCCGGGGGCGCAGCTATCTTGAATGGATCATGGCAGAGTTTCTGCCGATGAGGGCCGAAGGCTGGATGATCCTGACCCGTCGGTTGACCGCCCTCTTTGCCGTGCTTGGCGTCGCCAACGAAGTGATTTGGCGGACCCAGTCCACCGATCTTTGGGTCAAGCTCGAGACATTTGCCTTTCCCGCCGTCCTGTTCGTCTTTCTCTGGGTGCAGATCATGGGTCTGCAACGCTACCTGATCGAGGAAGACGCCACCGCCAACAAGACCTGAGCCTAGCCCCGGACGGGCAAAAGCGCCGCAAGGGACAGGCGGACTGTCTGCACCGGTGTTGCGTCGTCGTCCCGGCGTGTGGCAGCTGCGGCCAGAGTGGACATGCTTAGGCGATCCTCAATCACTGCGCGGTATAGGTCAAAGACGCCTGGGCGCAGATAACCTGACCAATGGCAGATCGGTGCAAGGACCGGCCCAATCCGGTAGCCGGCGCGGGCCAAGGCGGTCAGGGTCGCCGCCCGGTCCAACGGCAGGTCTATCCAGTTGCCCGGTTGGTTCAGACCGCGGCCAAGTGTTGGTCCCCAATGGGGCAGGGCCGCACGCAAAAGCCAGTCGAACAGGGTGTTCTCGCGCCCCGTGACGTTCAGGATTTGGGCGCTTTGACCCGCCGGGCTTTGCAACGCTTGTCGGGCTTCGCGCTGGAACACGGCGGCGGCGATCAGGATGACACGGTTGATATCGCCCGACTGCACCTGCGTCAGCGCGTGCAAGGCAACCCTTGCGCCAAGGCTGTGTGCAAGGATGTGGATGGGCCGGTCGGGCGCCATACGGCGCAATTGGGTGATAAGCGTTGCCAGTTTGCTGGCGGCCGACGCGGCCCGCCGATGGGCTTGCCAGATTGCACCCCGCGCGTTCCATCCAAACCCAAGCGCAAGGCCGGCATCGCCTGCCAGCCTCAGGTGCCGGGGCCAGCTCACAACCCGGGACGAGGTCATATCGGGGGTCAGGGAGAACAAAAGATCCCGGGGGTCATGCCCGTCTTGGCCGGGGGCATAGCTAAATCCGTGAATCATTATGACGATGGGGGCACCGGGCGGCAGCCGGTCCAGATGCGGCAACAGCGCGGCATCTTCAGGAAGGTTTCCTTCGTCAATCGCCAGTACAGTCATGTCAGCCCCACAACATGTTGTGGGTTTGCTAGGCAGGATCTGCGACGTAGGCATAAATCTACGATGACGTCTGGATGACGTTGCACAGAGGCCACGCGGGCAGCGGGTCACCTCGCTTGACCTCATTCCAGAGCAGGTCTATTCAACTTTCGTGGCGATTTGTTACCGGATTGCGGGCCACGTTAAACATGCCGCTAAAGAGGTTCAGGGTGCGCAGCCCCGATACCTTTACCGGTGTCGGGGTTTTTTGTGCCCGGAGGCCAGAGTCTCCCGGGCCGGAGAGAGAAGATGAAAGACAAAAGCAAACGCACCCGCGCCGTCCATGGCGGCACCCGCCGCAGCCAGTACAACGAAGTGAGCGAGGCGATCTTTCTCACCCAAGGGTTTGTCTACGACACCGCCGAAGCGGCCGAGGCCCGGTTTCTGAAAGCGGGCGATGACGAGTTCATTTATGCCCGCTACGGCAACCCGACCGTCCGCATGTTCGAAGAGCGGATTGCCCTGCTTGAGGGGGCAGAGGACGCCTTTGCCACCGCCTCTGGCATGGCGGCGGTCAATGGCGCGCTGACCTCCATGTTGCGGGCGGGCGACCACGTCGTGTCGGCCCGCGCGCTGTTTGGCTCGTGCCTGTATATCCTGGAAGAAGTGCTGACCCGGTACGGTGTCGACGTGACCTTTGTCGACGGCACCGATCTGGCCCATTGGCAGGCCGCCATCCGACCGGACACGAAAGCGGTGTTCTTTGAAAGCATGTCCAACCCAACGCTTGAGATCATCGACATCAAGGCGGTATCGGACCTCGCCCATTCGGTCGGCGCCACGGTCATCGTCGATAACGTCTTTTCGACACCGGTCTATTCCGATGCCATCGCCCAAGGGGCGGATGTTGTCGTCTACTCGGCCACCAAGCATATCGACGGTCAGGGCCGGGCGCTGGGCGGGGTGATCCTTGGTTCACGAGAGTTCATCCGCAAGACGGTTGAGCCGTACCTCAAGCATACCGGGGCTGCGCTGTCGCCGTTTTCGGCCTGGTTGATGCTCAAGGGGCTTGAGACGATGGAGCTGCGGGTTCGCGCCCAGACCCAAAGTGCGCTTGAGATCGCAGAGGCGCTGGAGGCTGAGCCAAAGCTGTCACGGGTGATCTACCCCGGACTGGCCAGCCATCCGCACCATGACCTTGCGATGAGGCAACTTGGGGCAGGCGGCACCGTTCTGGCCCTTGATGCCGTAAGTCAGGAGGCGGCGTTCCGGTTGCTGAACGCGCTCGAGGTGGTGATCATCTCGAACAACCTTGGGGACGCGAAATCCATTGCAACCCATCCTGCCACGACGACGCATCAGCGCCTGCCCGACGCCCAAAAGGCGGTGCTTGGCATTACGCCGGGCCTGATCCGGCTTTCCGTGGGGCTGGAAGGGACAGATGACCTGATCGAGGATCTTCGTCAGGGCATTGCGGCCATCTAGCCTGCCCCTGGCTATCTTTGTCGAGACGGTCGAAGTGCTGACAACCTGGCTTGGCGGGGGATCATCCCGATGATTTTCCGTCGCCGGGCTTTGCGCGAACCCCTGCGGTTTTGCTGCCGAAACCGGATGCTGTTACCGTTCCGTTTCAAAACACTGGCATCTGGCGTTGGACTTTCTGGTTCGGCGGGCCATATGATGCCTCCCGTACTTGCCTTAGAAGGGCCCCGACGATGAATGTGCATCCCCGTGATCTGGAACGTGAACCGTCCCGCGCAGAAGCGCGGGCAGCGCTTGACCTCTTGCGCCGCTGGGCCAGCGACGTCACGCCAGAAGAGGTGACCGCCCTTGACCCGCTGGTCGCGCGCCTGATCCCGGGCCAGGAAGTGTCGAACTATCCGGCGCTGGCGCGGGCCTATCCCGAAGATTTCGCGGTGGATGACGCCTACAAGGCCTCAATGCCCGACCTGCAAAACGGGCCGTCCAGCCTGATCAAGGGGGCCAAGACCCAGATCCAGCATGTCGGCATCTCGAACTTTCGCCTGCCGATCCGGTTTCATACCCGCGACAACGGGGACCTGACGCTTGAGACCTCGGTAACCGGTTCGGTCAGCCTCGAGGCTGAGAAGAAGGGCATCAACATGTCCCGCATCATGCGGACATTCTACAAACACGCCGAAGAGACCTTTTCGTTCGAAGTGATCGAACGGGCGCTGGACGCTTACAAGACCGACCTGGAAAGCTTTGACGCCCGCATTCAGATGCGCCTGTCCTTCCCGATGAAGGTCCGGTCGCTGCGGTCAGGGCTGGAAGGGTTCCAATACTACGATATCGCGCTGGAATTGGTCGAGCGGGCCGGGGTGCGCAAAAAGATCGTGCATCTTGACTACGTGTATTCCTCGACCTGCCCCTGCTCGCTTGAGTTGTCCGAACACGCCCGCCAATTCCGCGGCCAACTCGCCACGCCGCATTCGCAGCGGTCAGTGGCCCGTATTTCGGTCGAAGTGGCCGAAGACGCGCCGGTTCTTTGGTTCGAGGACCTGATTGACATGGCCCGCGCTGCTGTGCCGACCGAAACGCAGGTCATGGTCAAGCGTGAGGATGAACAGGCGTTTGCCGAACTGAACGCAGCCAACCCGATCTTTGTCGAGGATGCCGCCCGTCTGTTCTGCGAGCAGCTTTTGAAGGATGTCCGCATCGGTGATTTCCGCGTGTTGGCAAGCCATCAGGAAAGCCTGCACAGCCACGATGCCGTCAGCCTTCTGACCGAGGGCCCGACCTTCGCCGCCGAAAGCCTTGACCCCCGTCTGTTCAGCAGCCTGTTCCACGTCGGCTAATCTGCGGAGGCCCCCGGTTCAGGCGACAGTTTCAAGCGACGGCGGCCATGATCTGGTCCAGCACCAACGCGCCATAGCGTGCGTTGGCGTGCATGATGTCGTCAGAGGGCTGCTTGATCCGCGCACCTGCTGTCAGACGGTGCGCACCGTCCATATAGGGCCGGGCGGTCAGGATGCCGTCCTCGATCGTTTCGGGCGGTTGAGGTATGTAATGCGCCCCATGCTCTGCCATCGTTCTTGCCGCTGCATCCTCGAACACGGCGGACAGCCCGTCGGCGTCGCCGTTCTCCAATGCCACATGATGCGCGCGGGTGGTGACCCGCCGTTTGGCCTTGATCGACGCACTGACCCTTGGTTGGCTGGTCAGGTAGATCGGCCGGTCGGTGCCATTGCGCAAATGGGCGGCGAACCTCGGCCCAAGCCTTGTCGCCAGTGAGGCCGCAATCGTGTCCCGTGCGGCGGGATATGAGACGAGCCGCTCTGGTCCGTCCGCCAGATCGGTGGCGGATTCAAGCGACGGCAACCCGATCCAGCGGCAATCGCGATAGGTGTTTGCCGCATTGGCAAGCGAGACAAGGCAACCGGCCACGACAAAGGCATCGAAGTCGCGCAGGGTCACCGCGTCGATCCCGCTGAGGGTTCGGAACGCCCTTTGGGTAGCCTCGGACGTGGCGACCAGCCGCCCGTCGACCGAAGCGGTCTGAAGCAAGAGGTCCTTGTGCGCCCCTACGAACCGCGCTTCGACCCCCGGCCAACGGCCCGGGTTGTCGGCCCAGGCCTCTTTCAAGGCGCCGACGTGGGAATTGCCAAAGATACAGACCCGTTTTGTCATCTGGCAAACGCTTGCAGCAACAGGTCCTCGCAGACGAGGTCGTCTGCGGTGTCACCGTCGCTTTCGTTCTCATCGACCGGAGGGGGCAGGGGCGGGGCGGTGTCCCGATCAATCCCAAGGCCATGGCCCCCAAGGAAAATCGACATCACCTTGTCGACACCTGCAGGGCTGACACTGCGCAGGTTCTCTTCAAACCACGGCCCGCCCGATGCCGGGTGGGTCACGATCTCGAACGAGGGGAAATAATCGACGTCATCGGTCTCTTCCACGAATTCGCCTACAGCGCCGCGCAAGGTCGCCTTGGACCAGCTTGTGGCATCAAGGACGTGGCGACCCGTGGCCGTGGCCGTCAGGGGCACCGGCGACACCGTCAGGATCAGCGACATCGCCGGGTTGAAGCGCCGCAAGAGGGCCTTGATGGCGTGCAGATCGGCAAGGATCTCTGAATGGCGGAAGTTGCGAAAGACATATGCCTCTGAATCGAATGTGCCGCCGGCGACGCCAGGGCACAGGGGAAGGACGCGGCCGGTGGCCCGATCTTCCCAGGCCTCCGTCAGGCCGAGGGTAAAGATAAAGACGTCCGACTGACGCAGCATTCGGGACGTGCGTTCAAGGTGGTAGTCGCGGTGCAACAGGACCTCCTCCACGCTTGCCAGCCCCTCAGGCTCTACCTGCGGGCGGAGGGCATCGACGAAACGACCCTCCCGGTCCCAGACGAGCCGGGGATCGGCCTGACCTTCGGCGACCTCTTCCAGAAGCTGGCGCATCTGGCGGGCAGTGTAGACGTTGCCATAGCGACCGGAAAACAACCCGTAGCCGTAGCGTTTGGCGACAGCCTCGGTCATCGAGCGGGGAGGCGGTTCGGCGTCCAGAACGGTGCAACCGGCGTCGCGCAGATAGCGCCCGATGTGCTGGGCAAAACAGCTTCCAGCGGTGGCGACGCGGGTGTCGGGGCGGATCGAAATGGTTGGCTGCTAGAGATCCGGAAAGGCGGCGCGATCTGCCTCTGCCACGGCGGTCTTCCAGAAGGCCCTTGCAGGCAGGCTGGTATAAGGATGGTTCAAATCGGCCCCCGAAATGACGTCGCGTGTACCACAGATTTATCGCACCCTAGGGACGAAGCCCGCCAGCAATGTGGCGGCATGGCGGAGAGAATGGGACAGTTGTCCGTTCTACGCAGGCAAGCGGGCCGGCTGGCAAAGGCCTCTTGACTTGGCGTGACGGTGAGGCCAACGCTCCACCATGCTCGACATCCGACCTCTGGGATATGTGATTGGCCTTCTGGTCGCGACGCTGGGGCTGACCATGCTTGGGCCGCTTTTTGCTGACCTGTCGGCGGGCAACGGCCATTGGCCGGTCTTTCTCGAAAGCTCTGTCATTACTGTCATGACCGGGTGCCTTGTCGCACTGGCCTGTTCCAACGGGGTGCGCACCGGTGGACTGACCCTGCGACAGACCTTTTTGCTGACCTCTCTGGTCTGGGTGACGCTGCCGACCTTTGGGGCCTTGCCCTTCATGCTAGGGGCCTCGAACTCGAGCGTGACGGACGCCTTTTTCGAGGCGATGTCCGGAATCACCACGACCGGTTCGACCGTCCTGACCGGTATCGAAGACCTGCCACAAGGTTTGTTGTTGTGGCGTGGCATCCTGCAATGGCTGGGCGGTATCGGTATCATCGTCATGGCAATGGTGTTCCTGCCCGAACTCAAGGTCGGCGGCATGCAGGTGTTCCGCTCAGAAGCTTTTGAGACGATGGGGAAAATCCTGCCAAGGGCCGCCGAGATTGCCAGCAACATCTCGGTCATCTACGTCTCGCTTACCGTGGCCTGCGCCCTTGCCTATGTGGCCAGTGGCATGACGCCATTCGATGCCGCGGTGCATGCCATGACGACCTTGTCGACCGGAGGGTTCGCCAACTCGGACGCGTCGTTCGGGGCATATGGGGCAGGGGCGCACTATGTCGGAACCGTCTTCATGTTCCTCGCGGCCTGTCCGTTCGTGCGCTATGTGCAGCTCTTGGCCGGGGACGTCCGCCCGTTGTGGCGCGACAGCCAGGTTCGGGCTTTCGTGGTGGTCATCGCCATTTGCGTCGTGGCGGTCAGCCTGTCGCTTGCCCGAAACATCCACGGTTTCAATGAGATCGCCTTTCGCGAGTCGCTGTTCAATGTCGTCTCGATCATGTCGGGCACCGGCTATGCCAGTGCCGACTACATGACATGGGGGCCGTTCTGCGTGACCATGTTCTTCTTTATCGGTCTAATCGGCGGCTGCGCGGGATCGACCGCCTGTTCGGTCAAGATTTTTCGCTACCAGATCCTGTTCGCCTCGATCCGGTCCCAGATCAGCCAGCTACACTCGCCCCACGGGGTGTTCGAGCCGCGCTATGATGGCCGCAAGGTGGGCGAGGATGTCCTGAACTCGGTCATGGCCTTTTTCGTCGTCTTCATTGTGTCGGTGGGCATCGTTTCGGTTCTGCTGAGTTTGACGGGTCTGGACTTCATCACCTCTGTCTCGGGCGCGGCGACGGCGCTTGCCAATGTGGGGCCGGGACTTGGGCTTGAGATTGGGCCAGCCGGGAACTTTGCCGGGTTGAACGATGTGGCCAAGTGGATCCTGTCGGTGGCCATGTTCGTGGGCCGGTTGGAAATGATGGTTGTGCTGGTCCTTGTGACCGCCAGATTTTGGAGAGCGTGATGCAAAGACCTCTGGGCGCGCAATTGTCCCATATGCTCAAGGACCGCGGGGTCGAGGTCATCTTTGGCATCCCCGGTGTCCACAATCAGGAAATGTATCGGGGCATTGAAGAGTCGGGGCTGACCCACGTCCTGGCCCGCCATGAGCAGGGCGCAGGCTTCATGGCCGACGGCTATGCCCGGGCGACGGGCAGGCCAGGTGTCTGCTACGTCATTACCGGTCCGGGTTTGTGCAACATCATGACCCCGATGGGTCAGGCCTATTCGGACAGTGTGCCGATGCTGGTCCTGTCGTCCTGCCTGGACGAGACCTCTGCCCGACGGGGGCAATTGCACCAGATGAAGGATCAGGAAGGGGCCGCACGCACGGTCTGCGACTGGTCCGAAACGGCGCGGACAGCCGACGCCGCCTACGCCCTGATCGACCGCGCGTTTGCCGAGTTTGCGGGGGCGCGTCCGCGACCCAAGCATTTGTCGGCTCCGATCGCGTTGTTACAATCAACAGCCCCCGGGGCTGTTCCTGCCCCCCGTTTCCCGGAGGGGCCGCCTGCTTTGCGCGCATTGCCCGATCCGCGTTTGATCGAGCAGGCCGCTGAGGCCCTTGCGGGGGCCGAACGTCCGTTGATCGTGTTTGGCGGCGGTGCGGCTGCCAATTCGGCCGAAGCCCGCCGCCTGATTGCCCGCAGCGGGGCGGCCAGCTTTACCACCTATGCCGGACGCGGCCTGATCCCGGACGAAACGCCCGGGCACTTTGGCGCCTTTCTGGCACGGCCCGGCAGTGCCACCGTCTTTGCGGCGGCCGACCTGGTGGTGGCCATCGGGACCGCCTTGTCCGAGGTTGATCTTTGGCGGGCGCATCCGGGGCACAACTGCCCGTTCATCCGAATTGATATTGATCCGGAAGAGCTGGCGTCCCTGCCGGCCATGCTAAGGATCGCGGGGGACGCTGGGCAGGCGATGGCAGCGCTGGCCGGGGCATTGCCGATCGACCGCGATCCTGCTTGGCCTGAGGGCAAAGTCGCAGGCTTTCGCGATCATTGGCGGGCCGAGATCGAGGCCGAACGCCCCGGCATTCTGCCGGTCGCCGACGCCCTGCGGTCCTGTTTGCCGTCTGGCACGATGATCTATTCGGACATGACCCAGTTTGCCTATGCCGCCAAGGAGGTCTGGCCGATGGACCGGCCCGGGCATTGGCATCACCCCTATGGTTTCGGAACCTTGGGTTATGCGCTTCCTGCGGCGATTGGCGGGGCCATCGGGCGCAAGGGCCTTCCGACGCTGGCCATCGCGGGGGACTACGGGTTCCAGTATTCGGTGCAGGAACTTGCCGTTGCGGTGGAGCTCGGGCTGCCCTTGCCGATCATCCTTTGGGACAATGGCAAACTGGGCGAGATCGAGCAATCGATGGTCGCCGCACAGATCGCGCCGAACGCCGTTGTTCAGCGCAATCCCGATTTCCTGTTGCTTGCGCAGGCTTATGGTGCCTACGCCGCAGCACCCCGGACCCTGGAAGAGATGACACAGGCCGTGCAGTCCGCTTTTGCCGCCGATGGGCCGACACTGATCCGGATCACCCCGGATATTGCAGCTGGCTAAGGCGGGACGGGTGTTTGGCGCAGCCCACCTAGTTCACTCCCAGCAGCTGACCAGAACCGTCAGGGCGCCTGCCTCGCGGGTCAAAAGCTCGGGCGTCATGGCCTGAACCGAGGTGGTCGTCCGATACCCAATGCCTGCGGCATCAAGCGACGCGTTGATCGAGCTTGCGTTGATCGAATAGCTGACTTCGGCTGGCAGGACCTGACCGTTGCGCGCCTCTTTGGGCAAGAGCATCCCCAGAACGGCCCCACCGTTGTCAAGGACCGGGCCACCGGCATCACCGGGCTGGGTCTGGATCGACAATCGCTTGACCTCTTGTTCGCCATTCAGGCCCTGCAAGTCCGCAAGAGTCCCGAATGTGACGGCAGGGGCCGCCAAAAGGCCGCCGTAGGGGTAACCCGCCACCGCAACCTCTGCCTGAAGACGCGGTGTGCCGGACTGAAATGCGGCCACGTCAAGCGGCGAGATTTGATCGTCAGAGCGTAGAACGGCCAGCCCAAGCTGGTCATCGCGATGAACGACTTGGGCGACATGGGTGCCGTCCAGAACCACTTCACCGCAGCCTTCCACCGCCTCGAGGGTCGTCAGCACGGTCCCTTCTGCATCGATGTAAAAGCCCGAGCGGGACAGGATTGGTTGCCGAATGGCAAGCCCCGAGATCAGGTCAACCGCTTGCTCTTCGCCCGGGCTGGTCAATCCAGGATCAAGGACACCATCATTGATGGCAAAGCTTGCCTGCATGATATCAAGGATGCGGTCCCGACGCGCCTCATCGCCCGCAGGCCAGACTAGGGCAAAGCCCTTGATCGCCCCGCCCGACAGGGAGGCAGTGATATAGGTGTGGCGGTCGCCGTCGATCCCCTCGATGAAGAAACTGTCGTTGTCACGCTCGCGCGGGCCATCGGCGGGGACGATCTCAAGGGTCTGAAGGATTTCATAAAGGCCGAAAAGCCGGGTCTGATCGCCGGGCTGCGAAATCAGCAGAACCGTCGCATCAAGATCGCCTGTCGCCTCAAAGCGGGCGAAGGGCGGGGCGTAGGCGGCAAATGACACGACGCCGGAGGGCACTTCGATCTCGATTCCGGTCGCGTCGTCGCGCACCAACTCCATGTCCATGCCATCAAGGACCGCATTATAGGCACCGACAAGGTGCGCGCGCTGCAAGCTCGTCAAAACGCCGGTCGGCTCATAGCCGTTGGCGGCCTGCCAGTCGGACATGGCCCCCCGGGTTCCGCGCCCAAAGGCCCCATCGATGGAAGAGTTGTAGAAGCCGGCCCATTGTAGAGCGATCTGCAGGGCCTCACGCTCGGACCGATCCAGAAGGGCTTCGCTGGCGCGGGCCTGACCGACCGTCTCATCCGGAACGATGATAGGCTCAGCGGCGATAGGTTCGGCAACCGCCGCGGTCTCGGGCACTGTGACAACGGGGGCTGTGACAATCGGGGCGGGGGTTTGGTCAAGTGTTGCACCGATGGGCCAGAATTGCTGAAGGAACTGGCTGCCATCGACGATATAGCTATCAGCTGGAATCGATCTTTGGCCGCGCAACTCTTCCAGCACATTCAGGGCAGTCTCGGGGGCGAATGGACCCAAGGCGACGACGTACCAGCCCGATCCGATGGCATAGCCGTTCACATTTGGCACGACCTGCGCATAGTCGCGTGCACGGTTCTGGCCGCGAACAAGTGTAGGTTGCGCCTCAACCTGTACCCAAACACCGTTCTCTTGTGCCCAACCTGCACCCGAAAAAAAGCCCGACAGCAACAAGCCCGCCAGAGCCCCTCTCAATACATCTCTCGCCAAAACGACCCATCCCGCAAAAAATCCGTGTTCAGCGGGCAATTTAGCAGAGAACGGGGCAGGTGCAGCAGGATTTTCACCCCCCATTCACGGAATTGTCACAGCGTGGCAAGAAGGCCCTTCCAATTGACCCCGGCGGGCACCCGCAATATGGAACGCAGGATTGCCCAACCCCGAGGTTTGCCCATGTCCACAACCCCACGCAGCTTTCAGGAAATCATCCTGCGGCTTCAGTCCTATTGGGCGTCCAAGGGCTGTGCCATCCTGCAACCCTACGACATGGAGGTCGGGGCAGGGACCTTTCACCCTGCGACGACCCTGCGGGCGCTGGGCAGCCGGTCTTGGGCCGCGGCCTATGTGCAGCCGTCGCGCCGTCCCACAGATGGGCGCTATGGTGAAAACCCCAACCGTTTGCAGCACTATTACCAGTATCAGGTCATCATCAAACCCTCGCCGCCCGATCTTCAGGACCTGTATCTGGGATCGCTGGCTGCCATCGGGATCGATGCCAGCCTGCACGACATCCGTTTTGTCGAGGACGATTGGGAAAGCCCGACGCTTGGCGCCTGGGGCCTTGGCTGGGAAGTGTGGTGCGACGGCATGGAGGTGTCCCAATTCACCTATTTTCAACAGGTCGGCGGGCATGATTGCCGCCCGGTGTCGGGTGAGCTGACCTACGGGTTAGAGCGGCTGGCGATGTATGTCCTGGGCGTCGACCACGTCATGGACATGCCGTTCAACGACCCCCAGACCCCGATTCCGCTGACCTATGGCGACATTTTCCGCCAGAGCGAAGAAGAATACTCGCGCCACAACTTTGACGCTGCCACAACAGAGGCCCTTCTGCGCCATTTCGAGGATGCAGAGGCGGAATGCGCGCGGTTGCTCGCAGTCCCGGCCGAGGATCCAAAGACCGGCAAGCGGATCATCATGGCCCATCCGGCCTATGACCAATGCATCAAGGCCAGCCATCTGTTCAACCTGCTGGACGCGCGCGGCGTCATCTCTGTCACGGAGCGGCAGGCCTATATCGGAAGGGTGCGCGCGCTGGCCAAGGCCTGCGCGGATGCCTTTGTCCAAACAGAAGCCGGGGGGTGGGCGGCGTGATTGGCCGCATCGCCATAGTGGGGATTGTGATGAGCGCATTGATCGCGGGAGTGGCCCTCTATTACCTTCAGATCTACGCCTACTATGTTGAGGTCACCGCAGAAGAGGCGGGAAATGTGCAATTGGTCTCCCTGTATTCCGATGAACCAGAGCCAATTTTGTTTGAAAACTTCAAGGCTATTAACAGCGGCTCGTCTCCGGTCCGGTACCGGGCCTGCTTTGAAACACCGCTGAGCCAGGCGATGTTGACGGAAACCTACTTCACTTACCCCGACGCAGAGCCGTTGGTGGCCCCGGGCTGGTTTGACTGTTTTGACGCCAACACCTTGGGCGAGGCGCTTGAAACCGGTGAGGCGATTGCCTTCCTCGGGGTCGAGAACATCACATACGGTATCGACCGCGTTGTCGCCGTCTACGACGACGGCCGGGCCTTTGCCTGGCACCAGATCAACCACTGCGGCGAGGTCGTTTTTGACGGAAACCCCGCCCCCGAGGGCTGCCTGCCCGCTCCCGAAAGGCTGCAATAATGCCCGACCTTCTGATCGAGCTTTTTTCCGAGGAAATTCCTGCGCGTATGCAGGCCAAGGCCGCTGAAAACCTGCGCCGCCTAGTGACCGACGGGCTGGTCGAGGCTGGTCTGACCTACGCCGATGCCGCAGCCTTTTCGACGCCCCGCCGTATAGCTTTGTCTGTCGAAGGCCTGACCGCCCAAAGCCAGCCCGTGCGCGAAGAACGCAAGGGCCCCAAGGCTGATGCACTAGAACAGGCTGTGGCGGGTTTCCTGCGCTCCACCGGATTGGCCCGCGATCAGTTGGAGGTCCGCGAGGACAAGAAGGGCGCTGTCCTGTTTGCCGTGATCGAGAAGCCGGGCCGCATGGCCGCCGAGATTGTGGCCGAAGTGCTGGAAAAGACGATCCGCGATTTCCCCTGGCCCAAATCCATGCGCTGGGGGGCCGGGTCGCTGCGCTGGGTCCGCCCGCTCCATTCGATCCTGTGCATCCTGAGTGATGAGGCCGGGGCAGAGGTTGTCCCGCTTGAGGTTGACGGGATCGTTGCGGGGGCCACCACCCAAGGCCATCGTTTCATGGGGCCGACGCCATTTTCCGTGCGTTCGTTCGAGGATTACGAGACAAAGCTCAAGCGGGCCCACGTCATCCTGCGCGCCGATGAACGGGCCGATGCCATTTGGCATGACGCGACCAATCAGGCATTTGCCCGGGGTCTTGAGGTGGTGCCCGACGCGGGCCTTCTGGCCGAGGTGGCCGGGCTTGTGGAATGGCCTGTGGTCCTGATGGGACCGATTGGCGAGGCCTTCCTTGGCCTGCCGCCCGAGGTTCTGCAAACCTCGATGAAGGAACACCAAAAGTTCTTCTCGGTCCGCAATCCGGCCACCGACCGGATCGAGGGCTTTGTCACCGTCGCCAATATCGAGACGGCTGACCAGGGGGCGACGATCCTTGCGGGCAACGGCAAGGTGCTGTCGGCCCGCCTTTCGGACGCAAAGTTCTTTTGGGAGAATGACCTGCGCACCGTTGCGGATGGTGGTCTTGAGGGGATGGCTGAAGGTCTGGCCAACGTCACCTTCCACAACAAGCTGGGGAGCCAAGCCGACCGGATCGCCCGCCTTGCCGCCCTTGCCGCCGAGATTGCGCCCATGGTCGGGGCTGATGCAGAGGAGGCACGGCAGGCCGCGATGGTCGCCAAGGCCGATCTGCAATCCGCTATGGTGGGGGAATTCCCCGATCTTCAGGGGCTTATGGGCCGCTATTACGCAAAGGCTGCGGGCCTGTCCGACGCGGTGGCCGCCGCCTGTCAGGAACATTACTCACCGCTTGGCCCGACCGATGATGTGCCGACAGCACCGGTCTCGGTCGCCGTGGCGCTGGCCGACAAGATCGACACGTTAACCGGGTTCTGGGCGATTGATGAAAAGCCGACCGGGTCGAAGGACCCGTTTGCGCTGCGCCGGGCGGCGTTGGGGGTCATTCGGTTGATCCTTGAAAGCCGCCTTCGGGTTGGCCTGAACGCGTCCAGTGGCCCTTTCGTATTCGCAACCAAGAGCATCACGGACAAGGGTTTCGCAGAGGGGGCTGACACCGTCAACCTCCTCACCTTCCTCCACGACCGGCTGAAAGTCTTTCTCAAGGACCAGGGCATCCCCCATGACGTGATCGACGCCTGCCTTGCCATGCCGGGCAACGACGACCTGACCCTGCTGGTCAAACGGGCAGAGGCGTTGGCGGCATTCCTGAAAACCGACGATGGGGAAAACCTGCTCCAAGGGTTCAAACGGGCCAACAACATCCTCACCCAGGCCGAAGAAAAGGACGGGGTTGAATACTCTTACGGGGCCGACCCGAAGTTCGCCGAAATGGCCGAGGAAAAGGCGCTGTTCACTGCCCTTGATGCCGCCGACGCCGCGATCAAACCGGCCATGGCTGCCGAGGATTTCGGAACCGCCATGACCGCAATGGCCGGTCTGCGTGCCCCGATTGACGCCTTCTTTACGGCGGTGCAGGTCAATGACGACAACCCGATCCTGCGACGCAACCGCCTGAACCTCCTAAGCCGGATCAGGACAATTTGCCTCGACGTGGCGGATTTGACGCGGCTGGATGGATGACGGCACTGTCGGCTTTCCTTTACGGCTGAGGTGTCAGGGCGTATGCTGCGCATGAATACAAGGGTGCCGCAGTGCAGCAACACGCAAGATTTCAGCAGGTTACGCTCATTTCTCCGACGGCGGCAATGTCGCCTTCGGTGCATGGTGGGCGGGCAAAGTGCCTGCAACGCCTGACCCGGCTGGACATGCCGGTGCCTGTGACGGTCGCCCTGTCCTTTGATGCGGTGCATGGGATTGCCGCCGGGCGGATGCCCGACATGGCGCAGATCCTTGACCCGTTTGGCGCGGCGCCACTCTTGTCGGTCCGCCCGTCCAGCCAGGACCCAGACTGGGGCGGTCCAGGGGCTATCCTGAACATCGGCATGTCCGACGCCCGCCATGCGGCCATGTCAAAGGTCATTGGTGAAGGGCCGGCCACATCGCTTTATCTGCGGTTTATCCAGTCCTACGCCGTCCATGTGGCCCGACTGGACCCCGATGCCTTTGACCTGCCCGATGAGCCGCATGCCGATGCCCTTCAGGCGGCGCTTGCCGCCTATGAGTTTGAAACTGACGAGCCGTTCCCACAGGACGTGACCGTGCAACTGACCGAGGTCCTGCGCTCAATGGCGCGCGCCTGGAGCGGGACCACCGCCCGGCTTTTGCGGGAGGCCAAAGGGGCACCCGTGGATGCAGGGCTCGGGCTTGTTGTGCAGGCCATGGCCCTTGGTGTGGGGTCGGGCGAATGCGGATCGGGCGTTATCCAGTTCGTAGACGCCATGACCGGATTGCCCCAGGTTACCGGCCGCTACCTTAGCCAAAGCCAGGGACGCGACGCCCTTACGGCGGACGAGGGGGCTATCTACCTGACCCGCGATCCGCGTGGTCAGTCGCTTGAGCAGCAATGCCCCGAGGCGTTTGCGAGCCTGATTACCTACGGCGGCCTTGTCCGCCGGCGCCTGCGCGAAGAGATGCAGCTTGAATTCACGCTCGACGGCGGGCGGTTGAGCATCCTGGACGCGGTCCGGGTGCAGCGATCCTCTCGCGCTTCGGTTCGGATTGCCGTGGCGCTGGCCGAGGATGAGGTCATCCCGCGTGAAGAGGCCGTGATGCGGGTTGCACCCGCCGCCCTGTCCGAATTGCTGCACCGGCAGGTCGATCCGACCGCTGTGCGGGACCGGATCGTGACGGGCATCGCCGCCAGCCCCGGTGCCGCCACGGGGCGTATCGTTTTCAGTGCCGACGACGCTCAGGCCTGTGCCGCGCGGGGGGAGCATTGCATCCTTGTCCGCCGCGAAACCACGCCCGAGGATATTCGGGGCATGCACGCCGCCGAAGGTGTGTTGACGGTGCGCGGTGGCATCACCAGCCATGCTGCCGTGATCGGCCGTGGGCTGGGTCTGCCTTGTGTGGTGGGGGCCTCGGACCTGGTTATCGACCGCAAGAAAAAGTTGATTATTGCCCCGGGCGGCCGCACCTTCAAAGAAGGTGAGGTGATCACGGTGGACGGCACCAGTGGTGACGTGCTGGCGGGCGAGCCTGCCATGCTCGAAGCGGCGCTTGATACGGCGTTCCGCACCTTGCTGGGCTGGTCTGACAGCTTTCGCGACATCGGGATCCGGGCCAATGCTGACACCCCGGCAGATGCCCAGACCGCCCGCAATTTCGACGCCGAAGGCATCGGGCTGTGCCGGACCGAGCATATGTTCTTTGAAGGCGACCGCATTGGCATGATGCGCGAGATGATCTTTGCCGACAGCGCGGCAGAGCGTCGGACAGTGCTGGAACGGCTGATGCCGATGCAGCGCGGCGACTTTACCGAACTGTTCGAGATCATGCGCGGCAAGCCGGTTTGCATCCGCCTGTTCGATCCGCCGCTTCACGAATTCCTGCCGTCGGACAAGGCCGGATTGCGCGAATTGGCCGAAGGTCTGGCGCTGCCGTTGTCCGACGTGACAGCCCGGGTCGAGGCGATGGCCGAATATAACCCGATGTTGGGCCTGCGGGGCGTCCGCCTTGGCATCACGGTCCCTGAGATATACGAGATGCAGGCCCGCGCGATCTTTCAGGCCGCCGTCTGGGCCGGTCGATCTGGCGATCCGGTGGTGCCAGAGATCATGATCCCGCTCGTCAGCGCCATGCGCGAGGTGGAACTGGTCAAGGCCCGCGTCGATGCGGTGGCCGCCACTGTCCGATCCGAAACCGGCGTAGACTTTGCCTATCGTCTTGGGGTGATGGTCGAAACCCCAAGGGCAGCGCTGCGGGCAGCGGACATTGCCGAGCATTCGGCATTTCTGTCCTTTGGCACCAACGACCTGACACAGATGACCTACGGCCTGTCACGCGACGACGCTGGCCGCTTTATGTCAGCCTACGTCAAGCAGGGCGTCTATCCAGAGGACCCGTTCCACACCCTTGACATCGAAGGGGTGGGTGAGCTGTTGAAGATCGGGGCAGAGCGGGGTCGCATCGGGCGGCCTGACGTCACGCTTTCGATCTGTGGAGAGCATGGGGGCAGCCGTACCGCGATCGAATTCTGCCGGACGCAGGGGTTTGACTACGTCTCATGCTCGCCGTTTCGAGTTCCCGTTGCGCGACTTTCCGCCGCCCAGCTGGCAATTCTCGAACGGCGGCGTATACAGGAAGTTGTGTGAAGGACGGCCTGTAACACCATGATTTGAGGAATCTCTCTTCGTGGGTAGCCGCTTGGTAGCCGCGAAAAGTTCACTCGGTCGCCGTGGTCTGGACTCAGTGCTGCAAATCTTTTAGGCACCCTCTGCTTGCGCGGAGCTGTCCGTGCGCTTTCTGGGGGCGGAACATGCCAAAGGTCTTGGGCTTTGGACGGATACTGCGTGCGTTCGTGGTTGTGGCAACTCTTGCGGGAGGTGTCGGAGCCGCCCAGGCGGACGAAGTACTGGCCGACAGGCTCAGTGCCCTCTTGGGTCAAGAACGCCAAGCGCTTGAAATCGTTCCCTCTGCCCGCATGGCCGCACTTACCGCGCCACCCCCGGCAACCCTTCGCAACGTGCAGACTGCACCGGCCGAGCTTGCCTACAATCAAGAGTATCTCGCGTCCCTTCCTGGAGCCAGCGGCGGGTCAGAATGGGAGTGTCTAGCAGAGGCACTTTACTTCGAAGCCCGGGGCGAATCGGTGCGTGGCATGTTCGCCGTTTCCGAAGTCATTCTGAACCGGGTCAACAGCGGCGCCTATCCAAACACGGTCTGTGACGTCGTGCATCAGGGGACAGGACGTCGTTTTGCCTGCCAGTTCACCTACACCTGTGACGGCATATCGGATGCGATCAACGAACGCGGTGCCTGGCTTGTCGTGGGCAAGGTGGCCCGCGTGATGCTGGATGGCGCACCGCGCGATCTGACAAACGGCGCGACCCACTACCATACCCGTGCCGTGCAACCCTCTTGGGCGCGGCGCTTCCCTCAGACTGCGGCCATCGGCTCGCATCTGTTTTACCGCCAAAGCACCCGGACCGCTTCGAACTGAACGCGCCATCCTGTTGGATACGCGCTGTCAAAGTCGTAGGTTCGGGGTCGCGCTTGGCTGGCGTATTGCCGCGCTTGGCCTTGCTGGTGGTGAGGGTGTGGCTAGGATGCAGCCAAACAATCGGGCCAGAGCCACCTAAATGACAGACGACATCCATCAGGCCTTTGCTCATCCGGCGGAAAGGTCCGAAGCCTCTGCCGACCCTTCCGTCCCACTTGACCGCATCTCGCTGCGCGATCACATCGTTTCGGCGGACATAGGGGCCTTTCAGGTCGAGCGGGGCAAACAGCAACGTTTACGCTTTAACGTGGTCGTCGAGGTACTTCCGCTGCGCGGGCCCATTGACGACGATGTCGACCGCATCCTGTCCTATGACCGGGTGACCGAAGCGATTGCGGCGGAACTGGCGGATGAACGGCTGAACCTCCTTGAAACCTTGGCCGAGAATGTTGCGCTGCGCATCCTGGTAGAGCCGCAGGCGATGCGTGTCTTTGTCCGGATCGAAAAGCTTGATCGTGGATCCGGCGCATTGGGGGTCGAGATTGTCAGGGTCCGCGACACCAGCACCGCGGATGCACCTGCCGCCCAGGTCAGCGTGCCGCATCCCCGCGTTGTCTTTTTGGACGAAGCGGCGTTGGCCCATCCTGCCCTGATCCCCGAAATCGACGCTTTGGCTGCCGACGATCTGCCGCTCGTCCTCTGTGTCGGCCGGTCTGCCCAGCCGGTGCCCCTATCGGGAATGGCCATGGCACAGCGCCGCATCGACCTTTTGGCGATCGAGCAGAACGCCTGGGTTCTGGCAGGCCGCGACAAGCGGTTCATCGTCGTGGGCACCCGGACAGAGCTGGACTGGGCCATGCGACACGGCCAGATCAGTGTCTGGGCCCCGTCCAAGATCGTTCTGGACGCCGTTGACGGCCCGGGGGCTGGGGCCGGGGACGCACTAGGGCTGGTCAGTTGGTTTGCCGGTCAGATTGCGGCAGCGGATTGCCTGTGCCTTGAGCCCTCTGGCGCAACATTGGCACGGCGCAGGATCCACCCGACATGACAAAGCGACTTTGGCCAATCGCCAGGACCGATCTGTTCAGGGGGGCGTCGGCCCTGCCGCTCGTCGGCCATGAGGCTGTCTGGTTTGACACCGTCATGTCCGTGGGCCGGGGTGGATCACTTGAAGCGTTCGCCCTGAAAGACCTGGACGAGGGGGATCGGCAAAGGTTGAGTACCCTTCGCCCGCCGATCTGTGGTCTGTCGATGGACCGGCCCCGGATCATGGGCATCCTCAACGTGACCCCGGACAGCTTTTCCGATGGGGGGCAACTGGCCACCGTCGAGGCTGCTCTGGAAAGAGCCCGCGCAATGGCCGAGGTTGCCGATATCCTGGATATTGGAGGGGAAAGCACTCGCCCCGGTGCGGGCGAAGTTCCAATCGACGAGGAAATCCGCCGCACCGTCCCGATTATCGCAGCGATCCGCGAGGCGGGGATCAGCACGCCGATCTCGATCGACACCCGCAAGGCCGGGGTCGCCGATGCGGCCCTTCGTGCAGGGGCCAATATCGTTAACGATGTCTCGGCCCTTGGGTTTGACCCTGACATGGCCGGAGTCGTGGCCGATTGGGATGTGCCAGTTTGCCTTATGCATGCCATCGGCAGCCCCGATACAATGCAAAACGACCCGCGCTATGACGACGTATTGCTGGATGTGCTGGACCATCTGGAACGAAGGATCGCCATCGCGACGGCAGCCGGGATCAAGCGAGAGCGGATAATCCTCGATCCGGGCATCGGCTTTGGTAAAACCTTGCATCATAATGTTTCGCTCTTGCGGGGGATGGCCCTGTTTCATGACATGGGCCTACCTGTTTTGTTGGGCGCATCCCGCAAGCGTTTTATCGGAACCTTGGGCGGGGCCGAGGTCCCAAGCGAAAGACTGCCGGGATCCTTGTCGGTGGCCCTGCACGCTGCATCACAGGCTATCCAAATTTTGCGTGTTCATGATACGGTCGAGACAAGACAGGCGATGAGCCTGCACCGGGCCATGATTGGGACAGAGCAGATATGACACGCAAACTTTTTGGCACCGATGGTGTACGGGGCGAGGCTAACAGCTGGCCGATGACCGCCGAAATGGCGCTCAAGATCGGGGCTGCCGCCGGGCGCTACTTCCGAAACGATGGCTCCAACGGCCACCGGGTCGTGATCGGCAAGGACACGCGTCTGTCCGGCTATATGTTCGAGAACGCCTTGACGGCCGGCCTGACCTCCTCGGGGATGAATGTGCTGCTGCTGGGCCCGGTGCCAACCCCTGCGGTGGGACTGCTCACCACCTCGATGCGGGCGGACGTGGGGATCATGATTTCGGCCAGCCACAATCCGCACCAGGACAACGGGATCAAGTTTTTTGGGCCCGACGGCTTTAAACTGTCCGACGCCGCCGAGGCCGAGATCGAGGCCCTGATCGAAACGGAGATCAGCCCCGCCCAGGCTGTCAACATTGGCCGGGCAAAGCGCGTTGACGAAGGACGTTTTCGCTATGCAGAGCGGCTCAAGTCCACTTTCTCGAACGGGCTTCGACTGGATGGGTTGAAGGTCGTGATCGATTGCGCGAATGGCGCCGCCTACAAGGTTGCCCCGGAAATCCTGTGGGAAATGGGGGCGACCGTTATCCCCGTTGGCACCACTCCAAACGGCTTCAATATCAATGAAGGTTGTGGCTCGACCAACATCCGGACTGCTGCAGAAACGGTTATCAGCCATGGGGCGGATGTCGGGATCTGTCTGGACGGAGATGCCGACCGGGTGATGATCCTTGACGAGAATGGTGAAGTTGCCGATGGCGACCAGTTGATGGCCCTGATCGCTGGACGTTGGGCGGCGGCGGGTAAACTGAACGGCGGGACCCTTGTGGCGACGGTCATGTCGAACCTTGGCCTTGAACACTTCCTTCACGACCGCGGCCTGCGTCTGGAACGGACGGCAGTCGGAGACCGATATGTGGTCGAGGCGATGCGGGCAGGCGGATGGAACCTTGGGGGGGAACAATCCGGCCATGTCGTCATGACGGATTTTGCCACGACAGGGGACGGCCTTCTGGCCGGGCTGCAGTTTCTTGCCGCCATGGTCGAGACGGGACAACCGGCAAGTGCGCTGTCGCGGCAATTCGAGAAGGTTCCGCAACTCCTTAGAAACGTGCGCTATGACCCCCAACACACACCCCTCGCAGCCGAGACGGTGAAGGGGGCGATTGCCGCCGGTGAGGCCCGGCTGAACGGCTCTGGCAGGTTGTTGATCCGCAAGTCCGGGACAGAGCCCCTTATCCGGGTTATGGCGGAATGCACCGACGAGGTTTTGCTGACGCTGGTTGTCGAGGATATCGTCGCGGCCGTCGAAGCGGCCGCCTGATCAGGCCCGTGCCCCGAATATCCTGATGGGACGTCGCCACTGGCTGACGGACACCCCGCACAGGATCAGGGCAAGGGCGGCAAAGAAGGTCAGGGGCAGGGCCTCGTCAAGGATCGCCCAGCCAAAGAACACCGACCAGAGCGGAACCTGGTAGTTTACCAGCGTCATGAAAACCGATCCGGCACTTCGGATCACCATGACCCGCAGAAGTGCGGCCAAAGCGGTAGGCACAAACCCCAGAAACAGGATGGCCAGGCCTGTCCTTGTGTCGGTCCACCCCGGGACGCCCTCAAAGGCAAGCATGCTGGGAACGAGGAGCACGCTGCCCACGACGAGGGTCATGGCCGCAAGGGTGATCGGGTCCACGGGCGGACAGCGGCGGGTCATGATCGAGGCGCAGGCATAGCAGATCGTCGCCCCGAGACAGGCAAGTTGGCCCAAAGGCTCCATCCCCGTTCCAAGCTGCAGAACACCTGGCCCGATCAAGACGAGCGCGCCGGAAAAGCCGATAATGACCCCAAGACCGCGTCGCAGTGACAGCGCCTCATCCGTGAAAAAATGCGCCAGAGGCAAAACGAAAAGCGGCAGGGCTGCCATGGAGATGCCCGCAAAGGCGGAGGGCACGAATTGCTGGCCCCAACTGAGCAGGGCAAAGGGCAGAGCGGTGTTCAAAACCCCTATAATGGCAATAAACGGCAGGGCTGCCCGGCTGGGCATCGGGCGCCTAAGGGTAGCCATCAGGGCCAGAAGGGCCACGGCACCAAGTGTTGTGCGGGCACAGGCCACCGTCAGCGGGCCGTAGCCCTGAAGGGCGATGGATACGACCATGAAGGTCCCGCCCCAGATCAGGCCGAGGGCGAAGATGGACAGCCAGTTGCCAAGGGTTGGGGTGGTGCTCATGGGAGGGTGTTTGGGCCACAGTCGGTGCTGTGGCAACCCCTCTCAGGGGAGGTAAGGTGGGTCGAGACCCACCTTACGCTGTGGTTTGGGCTGCAGCGGACTGCGGCATTCGGTGGTGTGTAAGGTGGGTTTGAACCCACCTTACTTGGACCGGATCAGGCCTTGGTCGGATTTGGTTCTTGGCCCGACTTAGTTCTTGGCCCGGTCAACCATACGGCCGGCCGAGATCCAGGGCATCATCGCCCGCAGCTTTTCACCAACCTGCTCGATCTGATGCTCGTCGTTCAGGCGACGTGTTGCCTTGAACATCGGCTGACCGACCGCGTTTTCCGTCATGAAGTCGCGCACGAACTTGCCGGTCTGGATGTCCGAGAGGACTTCTTTCATCCGGGCCTTGGTTTCGGCGTAGGGCAGGATGCGCGGGCCAGAAACGTATTCGCCATACTCGGCGGTGTTCGAGATCGAGTAGTTCATGTTCGCAATCCCGCCTTCGTAGATCAGGTCCACGATCAGCTTCACTTCATGCAGACACTCGAAATAGGCCATTTCGGGCTCGTAGCCGGCCTCGACCAGGGTCTCAAAGCCCATGCGGATCAGTTCGACAAGGCCACCGCAAAGCACGGCCTGTTCGCCGAACAGGTCGGTTTCGCATTCCTGACGGAAATTGGTTTCGATGATGCCAGACCGGCCGCCACCGATGGCGGAGCAGTAGGACAGGCCGATTTCCATCGCCTTGCCGGACGCGTCGTTGTGCACGGCCACAAGGCAAGGCACGCCGCCGCCCTTGGTGTATTCGCCGCGCACGGTGTGGCCCGGACCCTTAGGGGCCATCATGATAACGTCGACGCCGGCCTTCGGCTCGATCAGGCCGAAGTGCACGTTCAGACCATGGGCGAAGGCGATGGCAGAGCCTTCCTTGAGGTTGTCGTGGACGTATTTGCGGTAGGTGTCGGCCTGCAGTTCGTCGGGCATGGTGAACATGATGACGTCGCACCAGGCGGCCGCTTCGGCGATCCCCATGACAGTGAGCCCTTCACCTTCGGCCTTCTTTGCGCTGGGCGAGCCGTCGCGCAGAGCCACGACAAGGTTCTTGGCGCCGCTGTCGCGCAGGTTCAGCGCATGGGCGTGCCCCTGGCTGCCGTAGCCCAAGATGGCGACTTTCTTGTCCTTGATGAGGTTCACGTCGCAATCGCGGTCATAATACACACGCATGGTGCTGTCCTTCCCTAGGGTTCGGCCCATTTTCGGGCCCTGGTTTATCTGGGTGCCTTATGCCGTTTGAATTGCGCCTTGGCGAGTGTGGTTTGAGTGAGTATTTGTAACGAAGCGAAGTTGTTATTCGCATTGGTAAGAAGAAATGGAAAATTCATGCTTGATGATCTGGATCGTCGACTGCTGCGCCATTTGCAGGCTGATCCGGCCCTGCCGATGCCCGAGCTTGCAGATCGCGCCGGATTGAGCCCGGGTCGTGCGGCCCGTAGGCTGGAACGGCTGCGTGCGGAGGGGGTGTTGCTGGGCCAGGAGGCTGTCGTGGACTGGCATGCCCTTGGCTTTGCCCTTCACGTGTCTTTGCGCGTGTCGCTGGACAAGACCGCCCCCCGTGCCTTTGACGATTTTCTGGAAGGCGCCAGAAACATTCCCGAGGTGATCGAGATCCAGACCTTTCTGGGCCGGGTCGATGTCCGCCTGTCGGTCGTGGCGCGCGATCTGGGCCATTATCAGCAGATCTATCGCGCTCGGATCCTGAGCCTTCCTCACATTGCGGATATCGAGAGCCTGATGACGGTCGCCGTTGTGAAATCGGATGAGGAATTGCCGCTGTGACGGATCTTGATGACATCGACCGGGACCTGTTGCGGATACTTCGTCAGGATGCAGAGCAGTCGGCCAGCCAGTTGGGCCGCAAGGTTGGTCTGAGTCAGCCCGCGACCTGGCGCCGTATTCGTGCCCTTGAGGCGACGGGCATCCTGGCGGGGCGTCGCCTGGTCCTGGATGCAGAGAAGATCGGATTTGGCGTGACGGTGTTCCTGGGCGTGAAGCTTGCCACGAAGGGCCGCGTTAGTCTGGACGATTTCGAGCGGGCGGTGACCGCTATTCGCGAGGTTCAGACGGTCGAGCATGTGCTGGGCCTTTACGATTATCGTTTGCGCGTGGTGGCTCGCGATCTTGCGGATTTTGAGCGGGTGCTGCGTCGTCGCATCATGACCCTGCCTGGCGTCGGCAATGTCGAGGCCAATGTCCTTTTGTCCGAAGAGCGCCGTCCCGGCCCGATCTGAGGGCAGAAAGCCTTTGCTTTGCCTCTGCCAAGGCCATATCTCAGTGCCGATAGCCTATGGAGGACAAGATGGACGGAACAACAGCAGAGCGTATCCCGGTAGACCCAGACGGGCTGATGGAGTTTTCGGTTGTCTTTACGGACCGCTCGCTCAATTCCATGAGCAAGTCGTTTCAAGGTGTGATGCGCGACATCTCTTCGATGCTCAAAGAAGTCTACGGCGCGGACCATGTGGCCGTTGTCCCCGGCGGCGGGACCTATGGGATGGAGGCTGTTGCCCGCCAGCTTGGCACCGGCGCCCATGCGTTGGTCGTTCGCAACGGCTGGTTCTCGTATCGCTGGACGCAGATTTTCGAGGCTGGCCAGTTCACTGCCAAGACCACCGTGGTCAAGGCGCGCCAGACCGGCAATGACAGCCGTGCCCCGTTTTCGCCCCCGCCGATCGAGGATGTGGTGGCAGCGATCCGCGAGGCCAAGCCCGATGTCGTCTTTGCCCCCCATGTGGAAACCAGCGCCGGCATCATGTTGCCGGACAGCTACGTCACGGCCCTGGCAGAGGCGGCCCACGAGGTGGGCGCGCTCATGGTCCTGGATTGCATTGCCAGCGGCTGCATCTGGGTAGACATGAAGGCCACGGGCGTAGATGTACTGATCTCGGCCCCGCAAAAGGGCTGGTCGTCGACCCCTTCTGCCGGTTTGGTCATGCTGTCGGACCGCGCCCGGGATCGGGTTGAGGCGACTGCCTCCAATTCCTTTGCCATGGACCTCAAGAAGTGGCTGGGGATCATGAAGACCTATGAAGGCGGGGCCCATGCCTATCATGCGACCATGCCTACGGACGGCCTAAGGGCGTTTCGTGACACGATGCTTGAAACCCGCGATTATGGGTTTGACCGCCTGAAGGCGGCGCAGGCAGAGCTTGGTGCTCAGGTCCGTGTCCTTTTGGCCTCCAAGGGAGTGAAGTCCGTGGCTGGTCCGGGGTTTGAGGCCCCAAGCGTTGTGGTCAGCTATACCGACGATCCCGACATCCAGAACGGCAAGAAGTTCATGGTCGAGGGGATGCAGGTGGCCGCCGGTGTGCCCTTGCAGGTCGATGAGCCTGCCGACTTCAAGACGTTCCGCATCGGGCTGTTTGGTCTGGACAAGCTTTATGATGTGCCCGGCACGGTGGCCCGCTTTAAGGCGGTTCTTGACCGGGTGATGTAACGGGCGGGGTTAGCGCCCTGCGCCTGTGCCCGCGCCCGCCCCTGCCCCCGCTCCTAGGCCCAGCCGCATCAGGCTGTGCCGCACCGGGGCCGCGCCGTAGAGCGCCTTGATCCCTGCGACCCTGAGGTCATGGATCAGTGGCGATGCGGCCATGGAGGCCCGGTTTAGCGCATCGACACCGGCGACCCGCAGCCGGACTTCCGTATGCCGCCGCCGGTTGTAGGTGGCCAGCATTTCCCCGCTGCCAAGGTCGCCCGGAGCCGCCACGGCAAGGTCGCGCAGGGTGGCTAGATCGCTCAGGCTCATGTTCAGGCCCTGCGCCCCGATCGGCGGCACGACGTGGGCGGCCTCAGCCATGAGGGCCACGCGGGGGCCGTCCATCCGCTCTGCCACCTGGCTGATGATGGGCCAGACCTGAGGACCGGCAACCAGCGTCAGTTGGCCGTAAAGGCCCGCACTGCGGTCCGTTGCCGCGGCCTCGAACTCGGGTTTGGGCAGATTGGCCAGCCGCAACGCCTCTGCCCCGGTTTCCATCCAGACAACGGCAGAGCAGGGCTGGCCGTTGAAATCGGGCAGGGGGACCAGGGTGAAGGGGCCTCCGCTTTGATGCACCTCGGTCGAGACGTTGTCGTGCTGCGCATCATGGGTCACCGCAAAGCTAAGCGCCTTTTGCCCGTATCGCGTGGTCGAGACGTCAATTCCGGCGGCTGACCGGACGGCGCTGTTGCGTCCGTCGGCCGCGATGACCAGGCGGGCCTCGACCTGGGTGCCGTCTGTCAGCGTGACGATTGCCGTCTTTTCCCGGGCCAGCATGGATTTGAAGCCGGTGCCGGGCCGGAAATCGACGCAGCCCAGCTCGGCCAGTCGCGCCACCATTTCGCGTCTCAGGACCCAGTTGCGCAGGTTCCAGCCAAAAGGGGCGTCGCCCAGATCGGCCGCGTCGAAGTCGCGGCTGACGCGGGGTGCCCCATCGGTGCCGCTGGCGTCCACGATCCGCATGACTTGCAGGGCGGTGGCTTCAGGCGCCAGTCGCGACCATAGCCCTGCGGCATCCAAGAGATCGCGGGCGGGTTGCAGGAAGGCGGTTGTCCGCAGGTCGGCAAGCGGATCCTGCCCATCCGTGACCGGTGGCGCCGGATCGACGCAGATGACCGAAAACCCGGCTGCCCCGAGTGTTGCGGCAGCTGTCAGTCCGGCCACGCCGCCGCCTGCAACCACGATGTCTGTCTGGTGTCGCTTCATGGGTCAGAGATAGGCCGACTTGCGGGTGTCGGAAAGCCTTGTCACAGGACCTGCGACAAGAAGGCCGTCAGATCGTCCGTATGGTGGTGAATATGATCGTGGCCCGTCGCATGAGGGGCGACATGGACCGTCCGCATCCCCATCGCGTGGGGCGCTGTCAGGTTGCGCAGGTCATCCTCGAACATCGCGCCCTGATCGGGGGCAAGACCATCAAGCGCAAAGATTGCCTCGAATGCTGCCTGTTCCGGTTTGGGTAGGAAGTTCGCGTGTTCGACCCCGTAGACCGCGTCAAAGATGCCGGTCAGCCCCCGGGCCTCCAGCACCCTGTGGGCATAGGGGCCGCAGCCGTTGGTATAGACGATCTTGCGGCCGGGCAGGGCCTGGATCCGCTCGGCCAACATGGGGGCCTTTTCCAGATGGCTCAGGTCGATCTCGTGGACGTCCGTCAGATAGGGGCCGGGGTCGACGTCATGTTCCGCCATCAGCCCCGCGAGGGTGGTGCCATATTGCCGCCAGTATAGATCGCGAAGGCGGTCCGCCTCTGCCCGGTCGACGCCAATGGACCGCATGACGTAGTCCGTCATCTTGACCTCGATCTGGTCAAAAAGACGCGCCTCGGGGGGGTAAAGCGTGTTGTCCAGGTCAAAGACCCAGGCGCGGACATGAGAGAATGAAGCAGCGTGCATGCTCCGAACCCTAGAGCGGCGTTCGGGGGGCGGCAAGGGTTTGGCTTGAACGTCAGGGGGATGCGGCGTTAGGTTTGCAAAGCTATCGAAAAGGCCACCGTAATGTCAGACCCAAAATCCCCGCAAAAGGATGCCTATCAGCTGATCCTTGAGGCGATTGATACGGGCACATATCGCCCCGGCGACCGCTTGGTCGAAAGCGAGCTTGCCGACCGCTTTGGCGTTTCACGCACCCCGATCCGCGAGGCTTTGCAACGGCTTGAGACCCAATCGCTACTGACCCGGGACGGTCGGTCCCTGATCGTGGCGTCATTGGACCATAACCAGCTGGCCGAGTTGTACGTCGTGCGTGGAGAGTTGGAAGGACTTGCCGCCCGTTTGGCCTCCCGCCATGCCACCCCCGAAGAGGTCAGGGTGCTGCGCGACATGCTGGAGGCTGATCATGCCCTGGTGGGCGATCCAAGGGCGCTGAGTCGGGCGAACCGACGGTTTCACAAGCAGATCCACCTTGCCTCGCATAACCGGTTTCTTGTGCAACAACTTGACCTTGTGCATCGGTCGATGGCGCTGTTGGCGTCGACCTCGCTCGAGGCAGAGGGCCGCCCGACCGGGACCTTGAAAGAGCACGCCGCGATCGTCGCGGCAATCGAGGCAGGCGATGGCGATGCGGCTGACAAATCCCTGCGCGATCACATCTCCAAGGCCTTTATCACCCGCCTTAAACTGGATGCGGCCAAGGTAGAGGCGGCGGAATAGCCGCTACCCGACCGACAGGATCGGCCGGCAGGTGTTCCGCGGGCAAGTGTTCGGCGGGCAGATATTGGCCGTGCGCGGTCTTGTCCCAATAGTGCGGCTTGGTCAAAATCTCCCACAGCGCCTTGTAGACGGCAACGGTCGCAAGCGGGAAGTATAGCTGCAATGTAGGGCTCCATAGTGCCGACCATCCACGGCCGGCTTTTCGGGCCCCCAGTATGGCGCAGGCAAGCGAGATTGCTTCGGCCGCCAGCATAGTGGCCACCAGTGCCACCGTTCCATAAGTCCCGAGGTCAATGGGCAGAAGAAACGGCACGCCAAGCGGTACAAGCCATAGCAGCCAGGGCAGAGGGGCCAGAATGAACTGGCTCAGCGTGCCGATGAACAGGATCTGAAATCCCAAGAAACGCCAAGGCCCTAGGTCCCGCCACAGGGCCGCGGGGTGCCGCATATGGACGCCCCAAGTGATGGCATAGCCCTTGAGCCACCGCGATCTTTGCCGGACCCAGGGCCAGACCCGTGCGTTGGCTTCTTCCTCGGTCACGCTGTCGATCAGGAGGGTGCGGTACCCTTTGCGGGCGAGGCGCACGCCGAGGTCGGCGTCCTCTGTCACGTTGTGGGCGTCCCATCCTCCCACCGCTTCGATGGCCGAACGGCGCAGGAAAAGGGTCGTTCCGCCCAGTGGGATCACAAACCCAAGTCTCTGAATTCCCGGAAGGACCAGTCGGAACCAGACCGCGTATTCCAGCGCGAAACAGCGGGCCATCCAGTTGCAGCCGTGGTTGTAGTAATCAAGCACACCTTGAAGGCAGCCAACATCCGGACCCGACCGGGCGAACCGTTCGACCACCTTGCGGATCTGATCGGGGGCGGGGACATCTTCGGCGTCATAGATGCCGATTATGGTTCCCTTGGCGAAATCCAGCGCAAAGTTCAGGGCCCGAGGCTTGGTCCGGATCGTGCCGGCCGGGACGGTAATCACCTGAATGTTGTCCAAGGCGCCTGCGGCCCCAATGTGTGCCGCCATCGCAGCCCCGATGGCGGCGCGGGTCAGATGATCCTCAGCCTCCAGAATGAGGCAGATGTCGAGCCGGTCCTGTGGATAATCCAACCGTTGCAGCCGGTTGATCAGGTGTGCGGCACTTTCCCGTTCCCGGTATAGGGGGACAAGCAGCGATACCACGGGCAGGGTGATCAAGGCTGGTGCCGGACCTGCGGCAGGCGAAGGGCGCTTGCATAGGGCGACCCAGATTGCCCCAAGCTTAAGAAGGCTTCCAGAGATCAGGGTGATGAAGAGCCACGACAGAATCAGCCAGAAAATCAGGTCTGGCGCGATGAGAGCCATTGTCCCTCCGCCCGCCAGCACGGCCAGCGTCCACCACCGAAGAGAAACAATGTTCCAATCGCGGCAACTTAGCTTAGACGGGCAGAGCGTCTCGGCCATATGGACGAGTTCTGGGCCCGCCGCGTCGACAAGTGCCTGGCGTATCCGTGACCTGCTCGAGGTGGCCCAGCATACGGGCCCTAGTTTGTCGGACAGCGCCGCTACCTGACGCATGAAAGCGGCTTCGGATTCGGCAAGAACGACGGTCACGCTGCCGCATCGCCGCCAGGGAAGAAGGTCGTGACGAAAGCAGAACTTGGGGCCAAGCATGGCCACAAGGCGCTGATCCGGTGGCCGTTTGGTGGGGTCGATCGAGCCCGTCAAACTGGGTTCGGGAAGTTGCCCCCACTGATGCGACAAGCCTTTAGGAAGCGCGACCGTGAGGGGGGAAGATAGGGACAGTTCGAAGGTATTGCGCTGAATCGTCATTGCCGGATCCTTGAAGGGTCATGATCTGCCCCTTCAATTCTGACGCAACCTTGGTTAATCCCGGCTTA
>CALFSV010000354.1 GCA_937916485.1 uncultured Paracoccaceae bacterium
AGGCTGCACCAGCAATCTGATGCGAGTTCTCATTCGTCTGACAGCACCCATGGGTCTGTTGTGTCGATGTTGCGCCTGCTTGCGATAGCATATGTTGGAAAGAATGCCGTCGCCGTTAAACAGCGGGCCGAGACGCTAGATGCCATCGTTGAGGAACTTGATCTGCTGGAATGAACTGGCGTGGTGCTCTGAGACCTGTTAGACTTTGTCTGACAACATCATTGTTACCATTCAGCCTCAGATATTCATCGACTGCTTTGAGGAAATGTTCTTTGAAGTTTGTAGATCACGCCTCTACTCCGTGGACCTGTACGAGTGTGTCATATACATGGGAGGCTGCTAGCGTATGCTGTGGCCCTTCGTGACGAGAGAGGCAAATGGGCACATCAAAGGAAAAATGATCCGGACGAATGACTCGCATTTCTTGGCGATCAACCCAATATTTTGCGTAAATCTCGGGCAAGAAACCAACACAATTTCCGCTGAGTATGAAATGTGCAAGCCCTTCCATCTGGTGCGAAACGGCCAGTGCTGGCCGGTTGAAGAACGCCGAATAGGGAGTCAGGACTGAAACGAAGCCGCGTCTAACAAAATTTTGCTCCGCGATCAGTTCAGGTGTCATTGCGTCATCTTCGACCCTGAATAGAGGATGCCCTTTACCGCAGATCAATCGTTGTTTCTCAATGAACAGCGGCATCTGCGAGACGTTTTTTCGGGCCGGAAATTCTGGCGAAATGGCCATTTGGACCTGCCCCCTGACAAGGTGTTCTTCGATCTGGTCGGGGGGCCCAATCCGCAACACAATGCGCAAGTCTTTGGAGGCTGCAAGGGCTTCCCGAATGGCGTCGCGCAACCGGCATTCCCTGTTGGTGATCAGGTTGTCGACCACGCCAATCGCAACCTCACCCACGATGCTCTCTTTCAACTGCCCGATTTGACCGTGATAGGCATCAATAGAGGACAGCATGGAACGCGAGGCTTCATAAACTGCCCCCCCGCGTGCCGTTAACGCAAATCCAGCACGCCCTCGGCTGCACAGTTTGAACCCAAGGCGGGTTTCCAAATTGGCCATATGCGTGCTGATCGTTGAGCGTGACAGGTTCAGCTCTGATTGCGCCTGCGAGAACCCGCCGCATTCCACAATCGTACAGAAAACGCGCAGCAGTTTGATGTCTAAATCGGCAATAGAAGGATTAGGCATTACGTCGCAATCTATCAAAGTGAATTCCTATATGTCGACGTTTAACAAATATTTCACCTGTGTAAACCTTTGCCCAAACAAGTGTGAGGGAGATAGCGAATGCAGCCAAAAGACGCGGCGTTTCAGCCCATTCCAGGACTAAAGACGGCACGATTTGCAGGGATGCCCACCTTTATGCGCTTGCCACATCTTGAGTTGGACAATCCGCACGCAGACAAGACTGATATCGCGATTGTGGGCGTTCCGTTTGATGGGGGCACCTCAAACCGTCCAGGGCCGCGTCACGGTCCGCGCCAGTTGCGCGATCTGTCCACAATGATCCGCACAACGCATCCACGCAGCGGGGTGAACCCGTTTAAACTGGCGAATTGCGCTGATCTGGGCGACGCGCCCGTTAACCCGATGGATATCATGGAAAGCCTTGATCTGATCACTGGCTTTTACAACCAACTGTCTGACAAGGGCATAATGCCGCTCTCTGCGGGGGGTGATCATCTGGTGTCTTTCCCGATCCTGCGCGCGCTTGGCCGGAATGGCCCCGTCGGGATGATCCATTTTGATGCCCACACGGATATGAACGATGCGTATTTTGGCGACAGCAAATACACCCACGGCACGCCCTTTCGGCGCGCGATTGAGCAGGGTTTTTTAGACCCCAAACGCACGATTCAGATTGGTATTCGCGGCGTCAAATATGAAACGACGGATTTCGACTGGGCCTTGGATCAAGGCGTTCGAATTGTTGAAATCGAAGAACTGTTCGAGCGTGGCGTTGATGACGTTATGCAAGAAGCGCGCGAGATCGTCGGTGATAATGAGACTTACGTAAGCTTTGACATTGACGGGATCGACCCAGCCTATGCGCCGGGCACAGGCACGCCGGAAATTGGTGGCTTCTCAACCTTTCAAGCGCAGCAAATGGTGCGCGCGCTGGCCGGGTTGAACCTGATTGGCGCGGACCTTGTTGAGGTCTCTCCACCCTTTGACCCTTCGGGCGGCACTGCCTGGGTGGGGGCGTCGATCATGTTTGAACTATTGTGCGTTTTGGCACCCGCCTGTGATGCACGATTAAAGAAATTGCACTACAAAATCAAACATTAGGGAGACGACAATGATACAACTAGAAAGACGTCGAATGACAAAAGGCCTGTTGGCTTGTGCGACAGCCTTTGCACTCTGCGGTCCTGTGGTGGCGCAATCGGTTCTGGACATGGTGACAAGCGGTGGCAAGATCACCGTTGCGACTGAGGTCGCCTATCCCCCGATGGAATTCCTGAAAGATGGCAAAGTGGTTGGCTACGGCAAAGACATCCTCGACTTGATTGTCGCTGACATGGGCGTCGAGCTTGAGCAGCTTCAACTGCCCTGGGACGGCATTTTGGCAGGGGTTCTGGCAGGCAAATATGATCTGGTTGCGACCTCTGTGGCTATCAAAGAGGACCGTGTGAGCAAATACGCCTTCACCCGGCCCTTGGCGGTGGCGGAGACTATGCTGGTTAAGCGCCACGGCGATGATAGCATGACGAGCCTGGATGACGTGAATGGCAAGGTCATCGGGGTTGAGCTTGGCTCTTCTCAGGCACAAGAAGTTGAGGCGACTGATGCTGAGCTTAAGGCCAATGGCGGGGCCGGTTTTGCTGACATTCGCGGCTTTAAATCAACCGACGACATGCGCCTTGCCCTTGTGGGTGGTCAGATTGACATCGGCACAATCCCGTCCTTTTCGCTGGCCACAATGCAGGAACAGCGCCCCGATACATTCGCCCAGCTGACAAACATCGGCAGTGGCACATTGTTTGCGTGGGTTGCCCATCCAGATGGTGCTGATCTGCGGGATCGTGTGAACGCAGCCCTTGAGAAGCTTGAGCAGGAAGGCACCCTGAAAGAGCTACAAATGAAGTGGTTCGGTTTTGAAATGGACTTGCCCGAAGATTACCTTCCCGAAGGCGCTCTTTAAGCGTCACTGGTTGGTCTGGACAGCGTTTGCATTAAACCTGTTCAGGCCAACGCTTTTTCAATTTTGAGACATTGAACCATGGACCTACAGTTCATCGAAATCATCCCAAAGGCGGGCCCCCTTTTCTGGGGCGCGCTTTACACGATCTTTGTGGGCGTGATCGCTTGCGGTGTCGGTATCCTTGTGGGCACTGGTCTTTTACTGATGCGAAACAGCCGGTTCTGGCTGCTGCGTACTTTCGTGCGCATCTATGGCAGCTTTATCCGGGGCACACCGGCCTTGGTGCAAATTCTGGTGTTCTATTACGCTTTGGCCCCGTTGACGGGCATCAACATTGGGCCGTTCACCGCTGGGATTATGGCCGTGGGTTTCAACAGTGGCGCCTATGTCGCCGAAATCCTGCGCGGCGGTCTTAGCCGCATTCCAAAAGGCCAATGGGAGGCCGCCGAGGCCTTGGGCCTGCCCAAACACAAGGTCTGGTTTAAGGTGATCCTGCCGCAGGTGTTTAATTCGGTGATCCCACTTTTGGTGAACGAATTCACCATGGTGATCAAAATCACGCCGCTGTTGTCGACCATCACTTTGGTTGAACTGACCCGCGCTTCGCAGATGCTGTACAATGAAACGTTCCGCCCCGTCGAAGTCTTGTTGCTGGCCGCATTCATCTACTTTGTGATCTGCTTTTCGATCAGCCAATTTGGAGAATACCTCCAGCGGCGATCCCAGAAATTCCGGCTTTAGGAGCGCGTCATGACATTCGACTTTGGGGCGATCTGGGAAAACCGCGACATCCTGATTGAAGGAATTTTCAACACGCTGTTGATCTCGTTCATTGCCATCCCCATTGGGATATTCATCGGCGTGGTGGTCTGCCTGCTGCGCATCTCAAAACGACGCGTGCTGCGCTGGCCTGCCATTGTTTATATCGAGTTGATGCGCAACATCCCGCTGTTGATCCTGATCTTTATGATGTTCTACGCCCTGCCATTTTACGGCATCCGGTTGTCGGGGTTGACCACAGGGTTCATCTGTCTATCGATCTATGGCGGGGCCTATTTTGCCGAAGTGTTTCGCGGTGGGGTTGAGGCCGTTTCAAAGGGTCAGTTTGATGCGGCCAAGGCTTTGGGGCTGAAATACGGGTTCTACATGCGTCGTGTTATTTTTCCACAGCTTTACACCTATGTATTCCCGCCCGGCACCAACATTGCCCTCACGATGATCAAGGAATCCTCGCTATTGTCGATGATCACAGTGGCCGAGCTTACCTATGCCGCCCATGACATCAACGGGCGCACCTTCACGCCTGTTGAAACTTTCGCGACGATTGCCGTGATCTATTGGGTCATCTGCACATTGTTTTTGAAACTCACCCAGATGTTGCAGTCTCATGTTGATACGGACGACATCAGCAATTCTATGGCACTGCGTTAAGCGCGCCGTTCAAGAGGAGAGGAAATCCAATGGAAACTGCACGAACAACATCTCTGTCCTCCGTCTCTGCGGAGCCAGAAGCCATGGTCGAAATTCGAGGCATGAACAAATGGTATGGCGATTTTCAGGTTCTGACAGACATTAATCTGACCGTGCAGTCGCGCGAACGGATCGTCATTTGTGGCCCCTCAGGATCAGGCAAGTCAACTTTGATCCGCTGCATTAACCGGCTGGAAGAACATCAGGAAGGCGACATCATCGTAGATGGCATTCCCCTGACGCAGGATGTGAAGAACATTGATCAAATCCGTTCAGAGGTTGGCATGTGTTTTCAACAGTTCAATCTATTCCCGCATCTGACGGTGATGGAAAACTGTTTGTTGGCCCCTATGTCGGTGCGCAACACATCGCGCAAAGAGGCACTAACCCTTGCACAACGCTATCTGGAAAAGGTCAAAATCCCCGATCAGGCGGATAAGTACCCCAGCCAGCTTTCTGGTGGGCAACAACAACGTGTCGCGATCGCGCGCGCGCTTTGTATGCAGCCTCGGATCATGCTGTTTGATGAACCGACCTCCGCACTTGATCCCGAAATGATTAATGAGGTTCTTGAAACAATGGAAGAGTTGGCGCGCGAAGGTATGACCATGATCTGCGTGACGCACGAAATGGGTTTTGCGCGAAAAGTGGCGGATCGCGTTGTTTTTATGGATCAAGGTCAAATCGTCGAAAGTGCTGCGCCGGAAACGTTTTTCAATAATTCGAAAAACGACAGGACTCGAAAATTTCTACAACAAGTCTTGCAACACTAGTCCTGATAAAACGGTAGAAAACCCAATTGATCCTGTGGCCATCAGGATCAAACCCCAGATGATGCTATGATTAATGACGGCAGTGTCAGATAAAACTAACTTGAGACGGGGCGGGCTGTTTCGTAGCCTCGCCATATGACAAAACACTCCCCATTCAGGTACTTTAAAACGAGCCCTGAGATCATCCG
>CALFSV010000355.1 GCA_937916485.1 uncultured Paracoccaceae bacterium
GAAGATTTACTTCTTCTAGCACTCGTTACAATGGTAGCGCTTTCGATCCCACTAGGGGCACGGACTGGTGCTCACATAGAAATTGAAATTCTAGAACCAAGTATGTCAGCTCTATTTGCTAAATGGTCCATGATTTTTATTAAGAGTTTGGGCGCTTCAATGCTTGGATTTATGGGATGGCGGCTTTGGCATGCTGGTGGAATGGCAAGTAAATTTGGCGAGACGACACAACAATTACTAATTTCATTCGAACCATTTTATTACCTTCTTTCAGTTTCAATTCTAATTTACGCTCTCGTTTTAGTACTAGATATTTGGCAAATTCTACAGTCACAAAAAGTAAATCAGCTACAAATTGGAGAAAAACTTTTGTGATAAGTTTAACTCTCATAGGCATTCTAGGCTTACTCTCACTTTTCATTTTACTGGCCCTACGAATGCCCGTAGCCCTGTCAATGCTAAGCGTGGGGTTTATCGGCACGATCATTGCCAATGCATATAAATTCATGGCTGTAGGTATGGCCGAAGATCAAGCTTGGTCACGTGGACTTAAAGTCGCCTATTCAAACTTAGCAGGAGAAACATTTGAGGCTGCCTCAAATTACAACCTGTTGGTAATACCCATGTTCGTTTTGATGGGAAACCTAGCCGGTGTGTCTGGCATGTCAAAAGATTTATTCTCTGCCGCCTATCGTTGGATGGGCCATCTGCGCGGTGGCTTGGCATCAGCTACGATCGCAGCCTGTGCGGGATTTGCAGCACTTTCAGGATCATCTTTAGCTTCTGCTGTCACCATGGGGCGGGTCGCACTACCTGAAATGAAAAAGTATAAATATGCGGACAGTCTTGCAACAGGTTCAGTTGCAGCGGGGGGCACACTTGGGTTTTTGATTCCACCCTCAGGTGGCATGATCATTTATGCTGTATTAACCGAACAATCCATTGGGCGATTATTTATGGCTGGTGTGTTCCCGGGAATTATTCTGACACTTCTCTTTATTGGCGCAATATATTGTGTTGTTATTAGGAACCCCACTGCGGGGCCGCGTGCAAAACGATTTGGCCGTCCTGAACGGGTCACATCACTTTGGCGGGCACTTCCAATCGTCGGTGTCGTGTTGATTACCATTGGTGGCATGTACACTGGGTTCTTCACACCAGTCGAAGCATCATCTATTGGGGCATTTCTAACTTTTGTTGTCGCAGCATACCGTCAGTCACTTGGCTGGCAAGCCTCCAAGGCGGTAATCCTTGAAACTATGAATGCAACTGCCACGGTTTTTCTAATAATCATTGGTGCATTTGTTTTCATTCCTTTCATGTCATTGACAGAACTTCCTGCACAATTGGTTACAATATTGACTTCCCTACCCATCGGCAACATTGGTATTCTGCTGATTATTGTCCTGATTTACATGTTTCTTGGTATGTTTTTAGAAGCAATAGCAATGTTAGTATTAACCGTCCCCGTAGTCATTCCTATCGCCGTAGCACTAGATTGGGATCTGATCTGGTTTGGCATTATCCTGGTCATTGTACTGGAAATGGGCATGATCAGCCCGCCAGTCGGGATCAATGTGTTCATCGTCAAATCCATTGCAAGAGATGTGCCCATGAGCACGATTTTCCGCGGCATTTGGCCCTTTTGGTTCGCAATGGCAGCAATGATCGGATTATTAATTTTGTTCCCGCAAATTGCTTTGTATTTGCCACAAGCCGTCGTTGGTGGATGATCGAATCCACACTATTTCCTATGGAACGCTAGTAGATGCACCAATCAGACGATCTTCAAGATCAAAACACCGATTACACCGCTTGGATTGCCTTTGGATTTATGACGGTTTGCTTGAGCCTGTCGTTCGTCTTCGTAAAACTTTCTCTAGAAGCGTTCACGTTAGAACAAGCCGCTGGTGGACGTTTAGTCCTTGGCGCTGCTTTTCTACTACCAATCACTTATCTATTAGGTGACGGCCTGCCCCTCAAGTTTGAGTTTTGGAAATGGGCGTTCATTCTGGGCATTTTTAATTTTGTCTTCCCAATCGGTCTGACAACTTATGGATTACAAACGATCCCATCAAATGTAGTGGGTTCAATGTATGCAATGGTCCCTCTGATAACGATTGGCCTTTCAGCATTGGTTTTAAAGGTTCAGATTTCTCGCCAAAAATCCGTTGGTTTGATCATTGGATTGGTGGGCTTGCTTACTATCACAGAGCCGACTTCGTGGATTGGTACTGCAGGAAGGGAAAGTGCTTTTCCTATGTTGGCTACGTTTTGCGCGGTAGCTTGCCTTGCGATGGCTACCATTTTAATGCGCGTCATGCCAAAAGCGCATCCGATTTCGATGATCGGTGGGAGCGCTTTGGTTGCATCGTTGTTCGGCATTTGGCCTTTCTTGTCAGTATTCGAAGGTGAATTGCCTAGTGCGCGGCCTTGGTTAGGGCTAACTGGTGTTTCAATCCTTTCAACCGCCGTAGCCTATTCCATCCGTATCTTTTTGATCCGTCGCAAGGGGCCAATATTCCTAGCCCCCAATGCATATTTCAGCATCATTTTGACCAATGTGTTCGGGGTTTTGCTGCTTGGCGACGTGATCACAACGCGAACGAAAGTTGCATTCGTGTTAATCTTTGTTGGTCTATATCTCGCCAGAGATCGATCTGGGTATATGAAGCAGGTTTAGAATTTTGATTTCGTCTTTTTTCTGAGCAATTTTAGGAAACACGTTATTTTCGCAGTCAAATCTTTCTGGGATCACCCCTACGCATTCTAGGTGCTGCTCAGCCCTCCAGCAATTCTGATGATAGTTGGTCTCGCTTTGGGCGATAAGAGATCAATCCATCAATTGCTTCACCCTAGCAGCGAGGTTTCTGCACGCTTCATGATCATCACCATGATAATCACACCTTTGAAGATACTTCGAAGGGGCAGGCGTGGTTTGCGTTGGTTGATGAAACGCCGTCAGTATCTTGCCGTTGCTGCCTTCGGTTACGGGCTGTTGCACAAGGTACTTTACTTGCACGACATAGGCACTGTTGGACTTTCTGGTGGTGAGATTTCAAAATTCTACATTTGAACTGGGTGGCTCGCTTTTTTCATCTTGGTCCCGCTTGCGATCACCTCCACAAACGGTTGGGTGCGCCGCTTTGAGCTTAAATGGAAATCGCTACAATGAGAGGTTTATGGCGCCGCAGTTTTGAAGTTGTTTCACTGGGACACGCTGTACGATTGGGGCGACATCGGCCCCACGCTTGTTCAGTTCATGCCGTTGGCGTTGCTTGAGACCTACCGCTCTATGTACACCGACGCAGAGGGTCCCAAGGTTTGGCTGCTTAATTGCCCGTTTGAGAGCTTTTCTTAAGGCGCTTCCAAACCACCACACAGGCCAGAATTTCAATCGCAACTACGACAACATGCATACCAAAATCCATCGCCGGACTAGCAGGTGCATTTGCAATCGGGAAGAGTGGATCGATAATCGTCTCAGTGCCTTCG
>CALFSV010000356.1 GCA_937916485.1 uncultured Paracoccaceae bacterium
TCAGGCCTCTTCAAGAACTTTTCGGGCGACGCGAAAGCACTCCAACGCCTGCGGCACGCCGCAATAGATGCCGACGACGTGGATAATTGCGCGGATTTCGTCCGATGTGACCCCGTTGTTAATCGCTCCACGGCAGTGAATTTCCCATTCATGCATTTTCCCCAATGCCCCGATCATCGACAGGTTCATCATGGACCGTGTCTTGGCATCGATCACATCGTCGCCCCAGCCAAAGCCCCAACACCATGCGGTCATTGCTTCCTGAAACGGCCGCGTAAAATCATCCGCGGCGGCGAGGTTCTTTTCAACGTAGGACGCGCCAAGTGTGGCTTTGCGTTGTTCCAAGCCCTTTAAAAAAAGATCTTCGTCGAATGCACTCATGTCTTAGCCTTTCAATTTGATCGGGTCATTTTCTGCGCGCTCAACCAAGCTTGATCGCGACGTTTTTGGTCTGTACATAGTTCCAGAGGGCTTCGCGCCCTTTTTCACGGCCGTAGCCCGATTTGCCATAGCCGCCAAACGGTGTTTCAACCCCGCCAGCATACCATTCATTAACGAACACCTGACCCGCCCGCAGCTTACGAGCTGCCGTCGTCGCGCGATCAAGATTGCGCGTGAAAACGCCGCCGACGAGACCGTAGGGCGTTCCGTTTGCGATCTTAATCGCGTCTGTATCGGATGAGAATTTCAGGACGGACAGAACCGGCCCGAAGACCTCCTCGTTTGCGATGGTCATATCGGGGGTGACGCCTGTGACGATTGTGGGTTCAAGAAACGCACCAGGAATGTTCATCTTGCGCCCGCCTGTGGCGACTTGTGCCCCTTCGCCTTGCGCTGCCGTAACAATCTCTGCTGCGCGGTCGCGCTGTACCTCGGAGACCATTGCGCCCATTGTCGGCCCAAAGTCGGGTTGGTCGATGCCGGGCTTGACGGTTAGTGATTGCGCGACACCGACCATGCGTTCGACCAGTTCGTCGTGAATGCTTTCATGTGCGATCACACGGCTCATGGCAGAGCAAACTTGCCCCGCGTTGAAATAGATGCCCCATCGCACGTCAGTCTCAAATGCGTCCAGATCGGCATCGTCATGAACGATTGCAGCAGACTTTCCGCCCAACTCCAACACGCAAGGCACGACATTTCTGGCAGCAGCGGTTGCGATGGCGATACCAGTTGGAACCGATCCTGTGAACACAATCTGGTTGACGAGCGGGTGGGTCGACAGCGCTGCACCCGCGTCGCGCCCTAGACCGCACAGGATATTGACCGCGCCTTTGGGTAGGCCAACGGCCTCGGCCGCAAGAGCCATCCACGCGTTGCTAAGCGGGGTCAGTTCAGGCGTTTTGATCACGCAAGCATTGCCTGTTGCAAGAGCCGCCGACAAAGATCGCGCGGTCATTTCAATGGGGTAGTTCCAAGGGATAATCTGGGCCGAAACACCAAAAGGTTCATATGTCGTGAAGTCAAAGTAGCCTTTGCCAAGCGGGATCGAGCGCCCTTCGACCGTTTCCGCTTGATTGCCATAGTATTCGAAATAGCGAGCGGCGCCTTCAACCTCTATCCGCGCTTCCCACAGGGGTTTGCCTTGCTCGAGCGTCAGCACTTGCGCGATCTCGTCAATATGGTCGATCAGATAGCGGCCCATGGCTTGCACCATGCGCCCACGTTCAACCGGCCGCAGATCGGCTAGTGCGCCTGATAGATGCACACGCTGGGCGGCCATCACGGCGCGGTCAACATCGCCTGCATCCGCAAGCGACTGTTCCGCAATCTTTTCCCCAGTGCCGGGGTTAAACACGTCGATCCGCCCTGCGCCGCCATCAACCCATGTGCCGTCGATGTAGTTTTGCCAGTAAGTCTTCAAGTTGCCGATCCTTTGTCGCCACCATCTATCGCATCGCGCATCCACTTTTGCAGGTGCATGACGGGATGTTCAGAATTCACCCCACCGCAAGGATCGATCACCAGCGGGCCGGGCCGATACCCGCGAGAGCCGAGCCCGCGCTGCACGCTTTCGACAAGGTGAATGTCTTCTTCCACGGTGGTTGCCCGATCCTGCTGCGCGAGCTTTCGAACCTTTTCATCGTCAATTCCACCGACCGAGTACCAGCCTCTCCAGACGACCACATGACCCGCATCGATTGCGCGCCAGTGATAGGTGTTCAGAACATTGCCCGGATAGACTTGGAACGAAAACATCGGCCACAAGAACCAGCTGGAATATTCGTATTGATGCGCAAAGCCAGAATTGACGTCATAGGTCATATTCTCGAGGTTTTGACATTCGGTTGTGTGTCGCAGACACTTGCCTTGCGGTTGAATGTCGTAGGTTTCAGGCTTGACCACCCCATTCGAGAAGGTCGGATGGTTTAGCGAGCAGTGATAACACTCCGAGTAATTCTCGACCGAGACCTTCCAGTTGCAGTTTTCAGGGATAGACACCCATTCCAGCGGCTTCAATTCCGCCCAATTGGGCACCCATTCTTCCAGTTCGGCGCGGGCATTTGGAAACCACTCTTCCATCGGGGCGGCGTCTGGGTCGAGGTTTACAAAGACAAAACCAAGGAATTCCTCTGCGCGGACCTCGCTCAGGCACACGTCAGATTTGTCAAACCCTTCGACGGCCTTAATGTTGGGGCCAGCGCGCAATTCGCCCGTCAGCTCATATGTCCACGCATGATAGGGGCAGACCACAACCCGCGTTGTGCCTTTTCCCTGCACCAACTGATGCGCGCGGTGCTGGCACACATTATAGAAAACCCGAATTTTTTCGTCGCGCCCGCGAATGGCAAACAGGCTCTCGCCCCCGCTTTCAAACGTGGCATAATCGCCGATGTCGGTCAGTTCGGAGGCATGACACCCGAATTGCCACGTCCGCGCCAACAACCCTGCGGTCTCGATCTCGAAGACCTGCGGATCGGTATAATAGCGCGCTGCCAGTGATCGAAGTGGTTTTGTCATTTGTCCTCACTGTAATACATGCCAAGTTCATGGCGTCTTGCGTGAAACCGCGCCACGCGTTCGGGAATTTCGTCACTTGCAACCGAAATGACAAAGGACAGTAGCGTTTCAAGTAACGCGATGATGCTGACTGACGAGGGAAAGAACTGCGGTGTGTCAACTGAAACGACAAACCTGTGGTTGGCCATCCGAATGATCGGGCTGGCTGGGCTGTCTGATAGTGCCACGATGACCATGCCCTGTTCACGGGCGATGCGAACGGCCTCGACCACCTCTGATCGATAGGGTCTGCAGGTGATTGCAATCAGAACGTCTTGGCCGTCGGCCCATGCCAAATCATCCACTGGCGTTGATCCGGGGCGAGGAATAGCATGAAACTCGGTCATCCCCGTTGAAGCAAGATAGGTGAAATTCCGCGCCACAGAGTTGTTGACGCCAACCCCAAGTGTGAAAACCCGTCGCGCTGCCCAAATCGCCTCGGCTGCGACTTTCAGGTCCCCTGTTGAAATATTGGCAAAGGTTTCTTCGATGTTGCCCAGCACGTCGCGCACCATATCTGCGTAAAGCCCGCCAAGGTCGCCTGTTTTGCGGATTTCTTGCAACCAGCGCGCGCGATCAGGGAAGTCTGCAGCACCGCGCCTGATAGCTTCGCGAAAGGGTGCGCGGAAATCCTCGTAACCTTCAAAGCCGACTTGCCGCGCCATACGCACGACCGTGTTAGGTTTGACGTTTGCCGCCTGCGCGATTTCGCGCACAGTGGACACCCCTACGTCACGGGGGTTCTCCAGCACATAAGTTGCAGCCTTGCGCGCTTCAGGTGTCAGCTCAGGAAGCTCGCCTGCCAGACGCTTGAGAATCGTATTTGATACATTTGTCCCATTCATGATTGACGATGGTACTGTTGTCCGATTAGCCTGTCGAGAGAAAAACGACTCATAAGAGGACAATCCATTGACGAATGAGTTTCCAAGCCACGCACGCGTTGTCATTGTTGGCGGCGGCGTAATGGGCGTAGGCCTTGCTTATCACCTCGGCCATGAGGGGTGGGGCAAAGACACTGTGCTGCTAGAGAAGGCAGAACTGACGTCCGGCAGCACATGGCACGCGGCGGGCCAGATCACCCACTCAACCTCTAGCTTCGGGTTGGGCAAATGTGTCGATTACAACATCGGCCTTTATTCTGGTGGATTGGAGGCAGAGACTGGTCAGCCCGTGACATGGCACGGCTGTGGGTCGTTCCGTTTGGCCTACACTGAGGATGAGATGGATTGGCTCCGTCATACGTTGTCGGTCGGGCGCTCGCTTGGGTTCAATATCGAACTTGTCGGACCAGAAAAGGTGGCCGAGTTGCATCCATTCTATAACCTTGAAGGTGTCTTGGGCGCGCTTCACACACCTGACGATGGCCACGTCGACCCGACCAACGTCACCATGGCGATGGCTGCGGGTGCCCGCCAAAAGGGTGTGAAAATCATCCGCCAATGTCGTGCGACCAACATCACGCAACTGCCCTCAGGTGAGTGGCAGGTTGAGACGGACAAAGGCACGATTACTTGCGAACATGTCGTCAATGCAGGCGGCACCTATGCGCGCCAAATGGGCGAATGGTCGGGGCTGCAACTGCCGATGACCTCTATGACGCACCATTACTTTGTGACCGAACCGGTGCCGGAGTTCGAAGCATTGGACAAAGAACTGCCCGTGATCCGCGACGACAAGAAGGTGTCCGGTTACATTCGAATGGAGCAAAAGCGCGGGCTGATCGGAATCTACGAGAAAGAGAACCCGAATTCCGTTTGGCACGATCACTGCCCGTGGGACTATGAAAACTGGCTGTTTGATGCCGACTATGACCGGGTCATGCCCTGGCTAGAGGAGAGCCTGAACCGCATGCCGATCTTTGCCGAGCTTGGCATTCAACGCGAAGTTCACGGCGCTATCAGTCATCCGCCTGACGGCAATCCGCTAATCGGCCCAGCACCTGGTGTAAAAAATTATTGGTGCTGTTGTGGCACGCAGATCGGCATCGGCTGGGGGCCAGGATTGACGCGGGAACTGGCCCGTTGGATGGTGCATGGTGCCGCCGATATTTCAATGCGCGACTATGATCCGCGCCGTTTTGGCAGCTATGCAACCAAGGAATGGCAGGTTTTAAAAGCCGAGGAAGATTACTGCCTGCGCCACGAAATCCCGTTTCCGCATTTCAACAGATTGGCAGGGCGGCCTATCAAGCCTTCGCCATTGCACGAAT
>CALFSV010000357.1 GCA_937916485.1 uncultured Paracoccaceae bacterium
TGAGCGGTCATCCGACGATGTCGCTCGGAAAACCGGCCGGATGTCTGACGGTCTATGCCTGCCGGGGCTCCTCTTGCCAGATCATGCGCACTAGTGCCTCGGCACGGAATCGACCAGCGCGCGGGCGGTGTCGTGGAACAGCGCCTTCCGCTGCGCCTCGGTCAGGCCGATCTGGCGGGCGCCGCGCTTCATGGAGCGGAGTTGTTCGTAGCGGATGAAGGTCATGTCGGGCAGACAATGGCCCAGCGTCAGGCTGTGATTGCCGAGGTGCAGCAGGCTCCATGCCCGGCCGAAGGCGATGTATTTGCCGCGCATCGGGCCGATCAGGTCGTCGCTTCCATACATCACCCGGTCGACGCCGACCCCGGTATAGAGCGCATCGAGCGCATCGGCCTCGCAGACGGTGGAGGTGTCGTACCAGATGTTCGGGATGCCACGCAGGGAAGCCGCCGCCGCTTCGATCGCCCAGGCGGAATAGCTGCGCGCGCAATGGGCAAGGCACCATTTGGCGCCCGGATAGCGCTCGGTCAGATCGCACAGATCGCGGATGTTGTCCGGGTCCGCGATGGCGTCGCGTTTGGACAGGTGCATCATGATGATGAGGCCCAGCTCATCGGCCAGCGCGATCTGCGGTTCGGGCAGGAAGTCGGTGATCCGGGCCTCCGCAGGCGGTGCGCCGCGGGCGTAGACAAGATAGGGTTTCAGCCCGATCAGCCCGGTCCGCGCCAGCGTCGCGCGGATGTGCCCGACCGTCATCTCCGGTTGGACGAGCATCAGCCCCGCCGATCGCGGGGCGCCCGAGACCTCGGCCGCGATAAGCGCATTGGCGGCCTTGGTATCGATCGGGCGTGGATAGGGGAAGGGGAAGGACAGCCGGTCGACCTCGCGCCCGGGCATCAGGGCCGCATCTACGGCATCGGCGATCGCCTTTGTGGCACGCGGGAAATAGGTGCCGATGCTCGGCGCATAGGGGCCGGTGGCCTTGGCGGGATCGGTGTAATGGGTCCAGTCATGCAGATGCGTATGGACATCGAAGACCCGTGCGGGAACGAAGTCGTTCAGCTCCTCCTCCCATATCCGGGTGTCGAGTGCGCAGGGGGCCCAATGCGGATCGCTCATCTTCATGCCTTGTGATGGATCATGTTAACATCATAACATGATAACACTGGCGCAGGGAGGTTGCGATGAACAAGGGGCAAGCGCTCTGGGATCGGGCGAAATCGGTCATCCCCGGCGGCAACATGCTGCTGTCCAAGCGGCCCGAGATGCATTTGCCCGACATCTGGCCCGCCTATTTCTCGCGCGCGGCGGGGGTGACGGTCTGGGATCTGGAGGATCGGGCATTCACCGACATGTCGCTGATGAGCGTGGGTACCAATACGCTGGGCTATGGCCATCCGTCGGTCGATGCCGCTGTGCGCGGCGTGATCGACGCGGGCAACATGTCGACCCTCAACGCCCCCGAAGAGGTGGCGCTGGCCGAACGTCTGGTGGCGCTGCATCCATGGGCCGACATGGCCCGTTTCGCCCGTTCGGGCGGGGAGGCCAATGCCATCGCGATCCGCATCGCCCGCGCGGCCAGTGGGCGCGACGGCGTGGCGATCTGCGGCTATCACGGCTGGCATGACTGGTATCTGGCCGCCAATCTTGGCGATGCGGCCGGTCTGGACGGGCATCTGCTGCCCGGACTTGATCCGGCGGGTGTTCCGCGTGATCTGGCGGGCTCGGTCTTTCCGTTTGCCTACAACGATCTGGAAGCGCTGAAATCGCTGGTCACGGACCAGAAGATCGGCGTCATCAAGATGGAGGTGTCACGCAGCGCCGATCCCGCCCCCGGTTTTCTTCAGGCCGTCCGCGACATCGCGGATGCGCATGGCATCGTCCTGATCTTTGACGAATGCACCTCGGGCTTCCGGCAGGCCTTTGGCGGGTTGCACAAGATCTACGGCGTCGATCCCGATATGGCCGTCTTTGGTAAGGCGCTGGGCAATGGCTATGCGATCACCGCCGTGATCGGGCGGCGCGCGGTCATGGATGCTGCGCAATCGACCTTCATCAGCTCTACCTTCTGGACCGAGAGGATCGGCCCCGTCGCGGCGCTTGCCACGCTCGATGCGATGGAAGACTGCCGGTCGTGGGAGGTCATCACCGAAACCGGGCGCGAGATCACCCGCCGCTGGCAGGACCTTGCCGCCTCGCATGGTCTGACGATCCGCACACGGGGCCTGCCGGCGCTGACCGGCTTTGACATTCCGGGCGCGCGTGGACTGATCTACAAGACGCTGATCACGCAGGAAATGCTCAAGGCCGGATACCTTGCGGGCACCAGTGTCTATGTCAGCACGGAACACCGGCCCGACGTGGTGGATCGCTATTTCGAGGCGCTGGATCCGGTCTTTGCCCTGATTGCCGAGTGCGAGGACGGGCGCGATCCAGAGGCGCTGCTTGACGGGCCGGTGTGTCATTCGGGCTTTTCGCGGCTCGCCTGAGCGTTCAGGCGAAGGGTCTCGCATGGCGGCGAAAGCCGCCCGGGGTCATTCCGCGCGATTGCTGGAACGCCGCGCTCAGCGTTTCGGCATGGCCATAGCCGACCTGCCGGGCGATCTCGGCCAGCGTCAGGCCCGTCGTTGCCAGAAGCGCCTCTGCCCGTGTCAGCCGCAATTCGCGAAGGTGCGCCCCGGCGGGAGTGCCATGAACCTCGCGGTGGAGCGTGCGCAGCGCGCTTTCGCGCAACCCGATCAGGGCGGCCACATCCACGAGGCTGCGCATCGCCCCGAGGTTCGCCGCCGCCTGATCCCAGGCCTGCGCCAGCCGCTGCGCCCGGCGGTCGGGTTCGGGCGCGCCGGTGCCTGCGTCAAAACCGTCGAGGATCGCGCGCAGGAGCCGCGTCCGCCGCTCTGTCGCCTCGGGGCTGTCCTTGGCCAGCCTGAGCGCGAGGCGGACAAGCGCCTGCAGATCGATCCGCTCGGGCGCCGGCGCACGCCGATGGCCCGCCCCCTCGGCCCCGCTCATCCGGAAATGGCAGACCGAGGCGGTCGCGGCACCGCCCACCGCCTCGCCGGAAAACGGGGTTCCCGGCAGGATCAGGATCCCGTCAGGGGCCGAAAGATCGACGTGGTCTCCATCCTCGAACCTGATGCGCGCGCGGCCCTGATGGATCCACAGCAGATCGTGGAACGGCCATGTGACCGGGCCGATCGGAAGGCGCCGGTCAAAGCGGCCATAGGCATGGCGCAAAAGGGCCGTGATGTCCCGATCCTTGGTCATGGGGCCGATATTGCGCCGGATTTGTCGATATTCCTAGTCTGGCGTCGGATCTCTGGCTGCGCGGTTCCGTGGTCTTCGTGCTTCGATATCCCGCAACAGGGGAGAGAGATGACAGATGTCCGATCTTGATATGAATGACCTCGCGGCGGGGTTTGTGCGCGATGGATATGTGGCGCTGCAACCGCTGTTCGATGCAGACAAGATGGCCGAGATCAACGCAGAGCTTGACCGTTACATCGCTGACGTCATGCCCACCATGCCGGTCGAGGAGGTCTATTTCGAGAACCGGGACGATCGCTCCACGCTCAAGCAGATGCAGAAGCTGTCGGTCTATGACGCCTATTTCCGCGAGTTGATGGAAAACAGCGTCATCCGCGATCTGGCCTCGGCTGCCATGGGCGAGGCGGCGGTCCCGCAAAACCTGCAATATTTCAACAAGCCCGCCGGCATCGGCCAGCCCACCCCGCCGCATCAGGATGGGTATTACTTTCACCTGTCGCCCTGCAAGGCGGTGACGGGTTGGCTCGCTCTGGAACCGGTAGACGAGGAAAACGGCTGCATCCACTACGTCCGGGGCTCGCACAAGGCAGGCGGCTTCCGGTCCCATGGCCGGTCGAACGTGCTGGGCTTTTCGCAGGGCCTGATGGATTTCGGGACCGAGGACGACAAGGCCAACACCGTGGCCTTTCCCGGCGATGCGGGCACGTTCCTCATGCATGACGCGCATATCATCCACTGGGCCGGGCCGAACGTCTCCCCCGACCGGTCGCGCCGGGCGCTGGGCTTTGTGTATTTCGGCGAAAGCGCGCGGATCGACGAGGCGTCGAAGGCTGCCTACAAGGCGCGGCTCGAGGCCGAGCTGCGCGCCGAAGGGAAGATCTGAGATGTCGGGATTTCGCCCCCGGGGCATCTGGAGCGCTGTTCTTCTGCCGGTTCAGGGTGGGGATCAGATCGACATGGGCGCTCTGGCAGAACTGGTCGATATCCTTTGCGCCTCGTGCGTGGCGGGCATCTATACTAATGGCACGGCGGCCGAGTTCTTCAACCAGACCGAGACGGAGTTCGACGCGATAACCGATCTCGTGCTTGGCGTCGCGGGCCGGGCAGGGGTGCCGGTCCAGATCGGGGTCAGCAATTCCAACCCGCGCGTGGCCCGCGAAAGGCTGCGCCGGATCGCGGAAAGTGACGCGGTCGCCGCGCAGATCACGCTGCCCGATTGGTGGCCCCCGTCCGAGACCGAACAGGCCCGGTTCATCGACGGCATGAGCGAGGCATCGGACGGATTGCCGCTGATCCTGTATAATCCACCCACCGCCAAGGTTCGGCTCGACGTGCCGGGCATCGCCCGGCTGCGCGCGCGCAGCGCATTGCTCGTGGGCGTCAAGGTCGCGGGCGGCGATGCGGCTTGGTATGCACAGCGGCACGAGATGCTGGGTGACATGTCTGTCTTTGTCGCCGGTCACACCGTGGCCTTCGGGCGGCCCCTCGGGGCCGACGGCGCCTATTCCAACGTGGCCTGCCTGTCGCCTGCCGGGGCGGTGCGTCACTGGGACCTGGCCGCGACCGATCCCGAGGTCGCCCGCGATGTCGAGGATCGCTTCCGCCGGTTTCTGCACGAAACCATGATCCCCCTGGCTCGCGATCACGGCCTGTCGGACGCCGCCCTTGACAAGGCGATGGCCGCAGCGGGCGGCTGGGGCCCGGTCGGGCCGGACCTGCTCTGGCCCTATTCAGGCGCGACGCCCGGGATGGTCGAGGCGATCCGCGCAAGCGCGCAAGACCTGCTGCCCGACCTGATGGAAGGTCTGGGGATTTCCTCCTGACAAGAGTTACCCGTCAAAAGACGGACATCGGACACAGGCCCCTTCTCGCGTGTCACCGTCAGATGAACGCAAGGTACCTAGACCTATCCATGCTGTTCTAGCAAAAGACATCATTTGGCTTCGATCTCCGCTCCGCTCAAGAGCGAGGTCTTGCGGTGCGGACGGACATAGGGGTTGCTACCTGGTCACTTCCGTTGTTGGCTTCTTGAGCACATCCCAAATGAGCAGGTCACATGGCTAAGCTTTCGATTGCAGTATTTGGAGGTGGTTCGGTCGGTCTTTGTCTTGCCGCTCATTTCGCGAAAGCCGGCGCACGGGTCTTCCTGCTCGTCAGGCAGACTTCGATAGAAGCGATACTTGGCAAGCCGATTGCCGTAACCGGCCTTCTCGGCGATCACTTGGTCTCTGCGGGAGCCTATACCGTTTGTGACGCAGACGCTCCGCCAGATGAGGTGCTGGGTTGTAACATGCTGGTCATGACGACAAAGGCCTACGACCTGGATAAGGCTCTCAGACCATTTGTCGAAAAAGCACGCTGCCCGCCGATCCTGCAGCTTCAGAACGGAATGGGCGCAGGCGAGATTGCGCGCCGGGCGGTCGGCCCGAACGTCGCGGTTTATTCAAGCGCCATGATGATTGGCATGGCCCGTCAAACTCCGACTAGCGTGGTCGTGACGGCTCAATCCAGTCCCATTCTCTGTGGCTCCCTTCTCGGCGACACTGAAAAACCGCTCCGAGACGTGCTGCGGGTCGCCGAACAGGGTTTTGTGCCAATGGCTCACGATCCCTCAATTCGGAAGACGATCAGTTTCAAGCTGCTGTTCAACAGTTGTATGAACCCGACTGGTGCTTTGACGGGACAAACCTATGGTGAGTTGCTCGACAACCCCGATTCCAGAGAGTTCAATGTCGGGTTGGCAGACGAGACACTCGCGGCTTATGCGCAGGCTTTTGATTATCGACCCGCCGACAGCGGGCAGCACTATGTTGAAGAAGTCCATAGCAAGATCATCTTCCCGCGGGCGCAGGATCACCGGTCATCAATGCTTCAGGACTTGCAAGCTGGTAGAAAGACGGAAATCGACTTCTTGAACGGCGCGATCATCCTGCTTGCAGATGATGCAGGGCTTCCTTCGGTTAGACATGAGAGCATCACCCAGCTCATCAAAGCCTGCGAGGCCTCCAAGGCGTTTAGCCATCAAGGTCATAGTAGCCTTGAGGCGCGCTGATTGCGGCAGCAGCGAAGTCTCGCATATCGGACCCGTAAGGCGCCCTCCGAACCCCTGACGCGGGGGCCAACTGCCGGAGCGGGGACCCTGGTGCAGGTGGCGTAACTTAGTAGAGGAGAAAGCCGCCATCGGCGCGCAGAACCTCGCCGGTGACGAAACTTGCCGCCGGACTGGCGAGAAAGGCGATGACCTCGGCCATTTCCTCGGGCGTGCCGGGGCGGCCCAAGGGGGTCGTCCGGACGAAGGGCGATGTGGGCGTATCGCCGCTTTGCCATCCCGATTTCAGCGCGTCGGTCGTCTCGGTCCGGATGTCGCCCGGCGCAATCGCGTTGACCCGTATCCCCGCCTCTGCCCATTCCAGCGCCAGACTGCGCGTCAACGCGTCGATCCCGGCCTTTGTGGCGCAATAGGCGGCCCCGTTGAACTGGGCTGCACTGCCCCCGACCGATGATACATTGACGATCGACCCGCCGCTGTCGCGCAGCAGCGGATAGGCCTTCTGCGCCATGGCGAAGGCCGCGGTGAGATTGACACTGACGATCCGTTCGAAATGATCGAGGCTTTGCGTCGCGGCCGGCGCGAGCGCGGCCTGCCCGATGATGGCCGCGTTGTTGACCAGCAGGTCCAGCCGTCCGAACCGTGCCTCGATCGTATCGAACAGCGCGTCCCGGGCCGCGGCGTCGGTCACGTCCATGGGCACGGACAGGGCGGTGACGCCCGATGCCGTCAGCTCATCGGCCACCTTGTTCAATGGCGCGGCATCGATCCCGCACAGGACGATCGTCGCGCCATCCCGGGCAAAGCGGCGGCAGGTCGCGGCGCCAATGCCCGTTCCGGCTCCGGTGATGAGGACAACGCGTTTCGCCGTCATGATGCCGCCTCCGGGGTGGGCTGGAATGTGCCGGGCAGGTCGGATCGCCCGATCCGGATCGCGTCGCCACCCATGGTTTGCATCGTGCCGGGATCCTTGAAGCCGTGGCCTGTCAGGATGCAGATCGCGGGGCGGTCGCCCGTCAATTGCCCCTCCCGCGCCGCGGCCAATGCGCCTGCGACGCCGACGGCACCCGCCGGCTCGACAAGGATGCCTTCCTCCTGTGCCAGCCTGCGTTGCACGGCGCGGATCTCGTCCTCGTCGATCACATGGCCGGTGCCGCCGGTGGCGCGCGCGTGGCGGATCACCTCGTGTCCGTCCAGAATGAACCCCACGCCAAGCCCGCTGATCGTGGTTGAGGTCGCGACGGGGCGGGCCTCTGTCGCACCCTCGCGCAGGGGCGTGGCCACGGTATCGTTTCCCTCGGGCTGGACAGCATGGATCCGTGGGCCTGCCCCTGTCAGGCCCGCGCCGCGCAGATCGTCATATCCACGCCCGATCGCCACATACAGGCCGCCGCCGCCCACCGGAACGAAGACATCGGCCGCGTCGGGCGCATCCGCGTGCAACTCATAGGCGATCGTCTTGATCCCCTCCATCGGGCCGGGGCAGATCGCATAGGCGGTGATGAACAGGGTCAGGCCGCGGGCCTCGGCCTCCCTCTCCAGCATCTCAGAGATTGCGCGGCTTTCCTCGGGGTCGATCGTGAATCGGTCGACCCGGTAGACCCGCGCCCCGTAGGCCAGCATCTGGGCCAGTTTGCCCTCGGGCGCATTTTCCGAGACATAGAGCGCGCAATCCATCCCGGCCGAGGCGGCAAAGGCCGCAAGTGCGGCGCCTGTGTTGCCAGACGAGGTGGCGATGCAGGACGTCGCGCCGCCGCAAAGCGCCTCTCCGATCGCAAGCCCCGCGAACCTGTCCTTGTAGGACCCGGTCGGGTTCAGCTGCTCCATCTTGAAGCGCAGATCGGGGATGCCGGCCTTGGGGCCGATGGACCGGCTCCGCACCAGCGGTGTGAAGCCCTGACCCAGATCAATGGCGCGGTCCAGCCCCGGAACGGGCAGGAAATCCGCATGGCGCAGATATAGGCTGTCGCGCGCCATCATGGCTCCCCCGGTTGATACGGGCCAAGCCTAGGGGCGTGGAGAGCGGAACTCAAGCCGGGCGGCTTGGCCGCGGGGCTGAAATGGGCCAGTCTTTTCCAATGATGGACCGGAAGGGCACATGAAATGACGCAAGTGACGGTGGCGCCTGTGGGCAGCCTCTGTGCGGGCCTTGGCGAAGGCCCGGTCTGGGACGACGCAGCAGGGCTCTTGCGCTGGATAGATATCCGGCTCTGCCGACTCTACGCCACCGATCTCGCTACCGGCGAGACGATATTCCGCGACCTGCCCGGATCGCCCGGTTGCGCCGCGCTGACGGATGACGGCGCGATCCTTCTGGCGATCGGGCAGGGGCTGTTGGTTATGTCCGCGACAGGTGACCTGCGCCCCGTCGCGGCCTTGCCGCCGGGGATGCCGGGGCGCTTCAACGATGGCAAGCCCGACGCCGCGGGGCGGTTCTGGGTCGGGACGGCGACGGCCGAGGGGCATTTCGATTGTGCCCTGTGGTGCCATGACTCGGGGGCGGGATTCTCGCAGCGGCTGCCGGGCATCTCGATGTCGAATGGCATCGGCTGGAGCCCGGATCGCCGGCGGATGTATTATGTGGATTCCGTGACGCAAAGGCTCGATGCCTTTGCCCATGACCCCGAGACGGGCGCGATCTCGGACCGCCGGGCGATCTGCAGCTTGCCGGGCGATCAGCTGCCCGACGGGCTGTGCGTCGATGCCGAAGGCGGGATCTGGCTGGCCGTCTGGGGGGGCGCCTGCGTGCTTCATCTGTCGCCCGAGGGCCGCGAGCTGGGCCGTGTGACCCTGCCCACGCCATTGGTGACCAGCTGCGCCTTCGGCGGACCGGCGTATCGGACGCTCTTCATCACCACTGCATCCGAGGATGAGGACGATCCCTATGCGGGACGGCTCTTTGCGGCGGATGTGGGCGTTGCGGGCATGGCGCCCGACCGGGTGCGGCTGCCCTAATCGTCGGGATGGGCGCTGGCCATCAGCAGATCGCCCTGTGATACCCAGCGGCTGCGGCGCAGGAACATGGCGATGCCATCGGCCTCGGCCGGGACGGAGGCCAGAACGCGCCCGTCCAGATCGGTGATGTCGAAACAGATGTCGCCCTTGCGGAGCGGTGCCAGCAGGTCGACCCGGCAATGGCAAAGGCCCGAGACCGGCGCCATGATCGCATGATCCAGATCGCCGCTGCCCGCCACCTGGAGCGGGGCTGGGCCGGGGTCGGGGCGCTGGTCGAGCATCCCAAGATGCGCCATGACTCCGCGCACGCCGTCCTCGTATCGCGACACGATCTCTGGCGGCGGGACGATCCCCCCACCGGCCTCGATATAGATCGAGGGAATGCCCGCATCCTGCGCCTCCGACATGGTGCGGCCGGGCGGCAGGGGGGCGGGGTGGCGCCACACCACGGGCGCGCCGAAAGCCCGTGCCATGGCACGGGCAGCGCTCCCCGTCGCCGCGGCATCGCCATAGCCCGCGAAGAGCGGGCAATGCACTGGCCCGCCGCCGCTGTGCAGATCGATCAGCGCATCGGCCGGACGGATCACATGCCGCGCGAGCAGCGCGGCCAGAACCTCGGTCGGGCTGCCCTCGGGGTCACCGGGAAAACAGCGCGCGAGGTTGCGCCCGTCGGACGGCGAACACCGGGTCGAGGCGGCAAGCGCCTCGGGATTGGCGGCGGGACACAGGATCAACGTCCCCGCCATCTCGGCGGGGTCGAGGGACTGCATCAGCGCCGACAGCGTCAGCGGCCCTTCCAGCTCGTCACCATGAACCGCGCCGATCAGCGCCAGAACAGGCCCCGCACGCGCGCCCGTCAGGGTAAAGATGCGCAAGGGATGGTCGCGAAGTGCCGTGGCAAGGCGCGTCTCACACAGGCCGGGATTGGTCATTTCGGTGACCTCACGTTTCTGGGGCGCGCGCAGGCGCTTGCGCGATCTGCCACCCGGGTTCAACATGACCTGATGGAACCACATTCCCCACCTGATCCGAAAGCGCAAACATGACCGGTTCCGGTGCGCAGGGCCGTCGCGTGGCCGTCGCCTCGATCATGCAGGAGACGAACACCTTCTCGCCGATCCCCACAACAGTCGCGCTCTTTGAAAGCTACTACATCCACCGGGGCTCCGAAATGCGCGAGGGCTTTGGCGCGTCCCGGGTCGAGATACCCGCCGTTCTCGCCACGCTCGATGCGGCGGGTGTCGAGGCTGTGCCCCTGATCGCGGCCTATGCCGCGGCCGCGGGGCCTATGCAGCGGCCAGATTTCGAACGTCTCGTCTTGGAGATGGAAACCCGGCTTGACGCGGCGGGTCCGGTCGACGGGTTGATCCTTGTGCTGCACGGGGCGTTCGTGATCGAGGATCAGCCGGACGGCGATGGCGAGATCATCGCCCAGATGCGGGCGCGCCTGCCGGACGGGGTGCCGATCGGCGTCTCGCTGGATCTGCACGGGCATATCACCCCCCTGATGCTTCAGCCCGAGACGTTCCACGTGGGCTATCAATGCTATCCGCATACCGACATGTTCGAGACGGGCGAACGGGTGGCCCGGCTGATGATCGACACGCTCGAGGGTCGGTGCCGCCCGGTCATGGCGCTGGCCAAATGTCCGGTGATCGTGCCCCCTGTCTGCGGACGCACGACCGATGGCCCGATTGCGGAGGTGGCCCGGGCCGCGCGCCAGATGGAGGCCGGTGGGCTTGTCCGCCATGCCTCGATCTTTCCGGTTCAGCCTTGGATCGACGTCCCCGATCTGGGCTTTGCGGCGCTTGTCTGCGCCGACGGCGATCAGGGGCGCGCGCAGGCGGCCGCCGACACGCTGGCACAGATGGTCATGGATATTCACGATGAATTCCCGCTCGGCCTCACGCCGCTTGCGGAGGTGATCCGCATTGCCCATTCGAGCGACGGCATGACCCTTGCCGCCGACACGGGCGACGCGCCCACCGGCGGGGCCGCGGCCGATAACGTGGCGGTTCTGCGCGCGGTGCTGGGGACTGGTGCCGACCGCGAACCGGGCCTTACCCTTCTGACGTTGTGCGACCCGCAGGCGGCGGGCCTTGCCCATCAGGCGGGGGTCGACCGGGAGATCGAGGTCGCGCTGGGCCACCGCTTCTCTGTCCTCGATGGTGCGCCCCTGGTCGTGACGGCCAAGGTCATATCGGTTTCTGACGGGCGCTACGTGATGTCCGATGCCGGAGCGCAAGGGCTTGCGATGGACATGGGGCCCACGGCGGTGCTGGGCATCGGGCAGGTCCGCGTTCTTGTCCGCAGTCGCCCCTCGATGGAGTGGGACCGCGCGATGTATCTGTCGCAGGGGCTCGATCCGGCGGCGGCCAGGCTGGTCTTCGTCAAGTCGCCTTCGCATTTCCGGGAGAGTTTCGGCCCGCTTGCCGCGCGTATTCTTCTGGCCGATACGCCGGGGCCGACGCGGGCCGATATCGGGCAATTGCCCTATCGCCGGGTGACACGGCCGCTGTCACCCCTTGATCCGATCTAGGAGGTCCCGATGCGCCTGACCCTTGTGGCGAACCCGCCCGATGACACGAACCTTCGGGTGCTGCGCCAGCTGGGCGTTGAGGAGGCCGTGCATTACGACATGACAGGCCTACCCGAGGATGGCGCAGCACTTGATGCGATCGCGGCCCGATATCGGGGATTCGGCCTGAGATGGACGATCGCGGAATCGGGCCCGCCCATAGACCGAATCGTCATGGGCAAGGATGGCTGGCAGGACCAGACCGAGCGCTACAAGCGCAGCTTGGGCCATCTGGGCAGGCTTGGGGTCGAGGTGGTGGCCTACAACTTCATGCCGCAGGTCTTTGACGATGCGATGGTCGTGCGAACCGCGATGGAACGGCAGACTCGGGGCGGGGCGCTGACCAGCGGTTTTCGCGTGGCTGACCTGGCGGCGCTCGACCTGCACCACTACGAAGAGCCGATCCCGCGCGACAGGATGTGGGACAATCTCGAACGGTTCCTGCACGACGTGATCCCCGCCGCCGAAGCCGCCGGTGTCCGGCTGGCGCTGCATCCCGATGATCCGCCCCTGCCGGAAATGTGCGGGCTTCAGCGGATTGCCGGGAGCGTCGAGAATTTCGACCGCATCCTCGGGATATCGCCGAGCCCGGCCAATGCCATGACCTTCTGCATGGGCTGTTTCGCGGAGGCCGGCCACGATATCCCGGCGCTGGTGCGCCGCTGGCAGGGACGGATCGGTTTCGTCCATGTGCGCGACATCCGCGGCAGTTGGGACGATTTCATCGAGACATTTCCCGACGACGGGCAGACCGATCTGTTCGCGGTGTTCCGGGCCCTTGTCGAGACGGGCTATGACGGCCCGATCCGCAGTGATCACGCGCCGCTTCTGGCCTGCGACGACGGCGCCAACGACGGCTATGCGATGAGCGGACATATCTTTGCACTCGGCTATCTTCGGGGGCTTGCCGATGCGGCCGTTCGCGAAGGTCAGGCAACGGGTGTTTAGGGCTTGAACAGGGGGGGCGATTCCGCCCAGTCTTCGCATGTCATCCGATGGGCCAACCGCCAGATGATGACATCTGCCAACCGGAAGGACACGACATGAAAGATCGCCTCGAGACCCTGAAAACCTGCGCCGAAGAGCTGTATTCCGCCGTGATCTGCGACACGCTCGACAGCATGGGACTGCGGCGGCAGGCGCTCGATCCCGGGCTTCGCGCGGTGGGCGAGGGCATGTCGATCGCGGGGTTCGCCCGGGTCGGGATCTACATGCCGATCTATCACGACGACGAGACCGTGAATGTTTACGAGCACGAGATCACGCTTGTCGACAGCCTTCAACCCGGGGAGGTGCCCGTCATCTCGTGCAACGCCAACCTTGGCATCGCGCCCTGGGGCGAATTGCTGTCGACGCGCGCGCAGTACCTGCAAAGCCCGGGCTGCATCACCGATGGCTGCGTCCGCGACGTGAGGCAGATCCGCGAGATGGGCTATCCCGTCTTTTCGGGTGGCACCAACCCCGTCGATACCAAGTACCGGGGCAAGATGATGTGGCTTGACGTGCCCTGCGTCATCGGCGGTGTGACGGTCAATTCCGGCGATCTTGTCGTGGCCGATATCGACGGGATCGTCTTCGTTCCGGCGGACAGGATCGACGAGGTCATGGAGGGCGCGCTGTCCAAGGTGCGTTCCGAAAACACGGTGCGGGAGGAGCTTCGCGCAGGCCACAGCCTCGCCGAGGTCTTCGAGCGGCACGGGATCCTCTAGCCGGGGGCCGCGCCTCAGGACCGCCGGTAGAGCCTGAGAGACAGAGGCATCAGGATCAGCGCCAGAACGGCCGGCGCCAGAAGCGCCAGACCGACGGCGCCTGCCGTGACGGTCCCGTCCATCGGTACCTCCAGAGCAAACCTGCTTGAGGCGGATATGTCGGTTTCGTAGCCTCGCCCAATGACCAAACCTGATCCGTTTCGCTATTTCAAAACGAGCTGCGAGATTATCCGCCTGGCAGTGATGCTGTATGTGCGGTTCCCACTATCGCTGCGCAATGTGGAAGATTTGCTCCATGAGCGCGGCATCGATGTCAGCCATGAAGCGGTGAGATATTGGTGGCATCGCTTCGGTCCGATCTTTGCAGCGGAGATCCGCAAGCGCCGGATTGACGGCATGAAATCCAGCCGATGGCGGTGGCACCTTGACGAGATGTTCGTGAAGATCAACGGTGAACGGCATTACTTGTGGAGGGCCGTCGATCATGAAGGCGAGGTACTGGAAAGCTTCGTGACGAAGACTCGCGATAAGGAGGTGGCCTTGAAATTCTCAAAGAAAGCAATGCGTAAGCATGGCTGTCCGGAAGTTATTGTCACGGATCTGCTACGCTCTTACGGCGCGGCGTTGAAAGACATCGGCTTGGCCAACAGGCAGAAAACCGGCCGTTGGTTGAACAACCGGGCAGAGAACTCG
>CALFSV010000358.1 GCA_937916485.1 uncultured Paracoccaceae bacterium
GTATAGTAATTATCCTGAATAAGCTTGAGCTTACGGATCTCAACACCCTGTTGTTCAGCTAGCGCTATGATTTCGTTCATGTAACTTGCAGCCATTCCGCAAGACAGAAACGCAAGTGGGCAGCAAGCCGCGTCATGGCCATTCAGGTACGGTCCTTCATCACTTACAAAACGCCATGTGTCACCGGTCTTGGCAGAGCGCACTAATGCCTCTTTCTGGAAACCACTAAGCGAGCGCACCCATGTGCGATCTGCATCGCCTATGCGATTTTCAGGTGCTTGAATTCCAATCTCGTCTGCATTTGCAACTTTGAAGAACGGTGTTTGAGTGCTTCTTCCAATAATATCTTCGCCAAGATGTGCCATCAGTCAAATTCCTTCTAGAAACCTTATTATTAGTGTTGGCTTAGTGTGCTTTTGGCCCAGATTCGAAATCAGGAGCCGTTGCTGGAGGCTTTACGTCCTCTTCATCCCAGTACCCGATAAGCACGCCAAACTTGTCCTCAAGACCGACCATTTGCTCCGCCCGTTCTTCTGATACGGTTTCGCGTTGGCGATACTGTAAAGACCAGTCAGCTAAAGCGTAGTGCATATATTGCCGGGCATCTGTGTGATCATCTGAGTTTCCCAAATCGACAAATTCGTCTGGGTCATTTGTTAGATCAAACAGAATTGGCAAAAATCCGGGTGCGTGGATGTATTTCCATCGATCATTCTTGATCATATAGATCCGGCACTCGAGCGGTGCGCGACCTGTCTTTGGGCTGAAGGACTGTTGAAAATAATCATATTCACTAACAACGAATTCGCGCCACGGCACGTCATTCCCTTGCAGTAAAGGCATTAGGGAACGACCATCAAGAATGTGCTTAGGCACAGCTCCACCAGCATACTCGATAAACGTCGGCACAAGATCAATTGCTTCAACAGGTGCGTTCTGCACACTACCGCGCGTATTGTCACATGACGGATCAGGGTCGGCAATGATAAGTGGGACTTTGACGGCAGGATCGTGGAAAAAATCTTTGTCCCCCATCCAGTGATCACCAAAATATTCTCCATGATCTGATGTGAACACAATCATCGTGCTCTTCATAAGATCCTTTTTTTCCATGAACTCGAAAAGTATGCCAAGTTGATCATCTATTTGTTTGATCAGCCCCATATACGCAGGTATCACAGTCTCGCGGGCCTCTTCCCTGGAGAAAGTTTGCCCGCAAATCCGTTCTTGGAAGTGCTGTGCAAGTTGGTTGGTATTTTCGCGTTCTGTTTCAGACCTGTGAACATCCTGAACATCCGCCGCTGAGTACATATCGTTGTAGGGCGCAGGTGCAATGTAGGGCCAGTGTGGCTTGATATAACTCAGGTGAAGACACCATGGCTTTTCGCCATCGTCTTCTTCGATAAATTGCATTGCGCGGCGGGTCATATAGGGTGTTTCGGAGTCTTCTTCACTTACCCGCGCTGGCAGTTGCGCGACATCATTGAAGAATCCTGAACGGATTTCGCCCCTGCGCTCAACCGAGTTCGCAGCCCAATGCCAAGGGTTCTCGTGGTCGTCATAGCCGCGTTCTTTGAGGTAATTATTATACGCAACATTCGGCTTCAAAACCAGGTCGGGATGGATACCATCATCACGCTCATAAGGTTCGAACCCGATTTGTGAATGATGCACACCGATCGGGCTCGCTGGGTCAATGCCGAGACGTTTCATCCCTTCTTGATCAGGGATCATGTGGGTCTTGCCTACTAGAACTGGGCGAATTCCCAAAGGCTTGAGATGGTCGCCAATGTTAAGTTCTCCCACGCGCAAAGGTACGAAATTGGCGGTTGCCCCATGATTAGATGGATAGCGCCCCGTGTATGTACTCATGCGACTTGGGCCGCAAATCGGAGACTGCACGTAAGCATTAGAAAAGCGAACACCGCGCTCTGCGAGAGAGTCGATGTTGGGCGTGTGCAAGGTCTTGTGACCTGCACAGGATAGGTAATCATAGCGCAATTGATCGCACATGATGAAGAGGATGTTCTTGCGCTGGGACATAAGGTTTAAAGGTTCACCTTGCCGCCATCGACGTTGATCGTCTGACCAGTGATAAAATCGCTGTCAGATGTGCACAAAAATATGAGCGTTCCAAGAAGATCTTCGGGCACCATTTCGCGTTTGATCGAACGGGAATCAACGGTGGGAGCGCGTGCGCGATCCCATTTTTTGTTGTCGCGAATAGAGCTGCTTTCGGTTAGGCCAACGGCTATTGCATTGATTTGAATATTCTTTTCACCAAGTTCGCGCGCATGACCACGGGTCAAACCGATAACAGCGGCTTTGGATGCGGTGTAATGTGATAGGCCAGGAGGGCCATAATAGAACGTACCAGAGGCGATGTTGACAATCTTGCCACCACCCGCGCGTACCAGCGCAGGAAGCGCAGCTTTAGTCGATTGGTGAATTGAGCGCGCGTTGATTGTCATAACCTTATCAAATTCGTCATTATCGATCTGGAAAAACGGTTTCAGTTCCAAGTTTGCAAAGAGACCTGCGTTGTTGACAACGATGTTGAGCGCACCAAATTCTTCTTCAGCTTTCGCGACCATCGCATTCAGATCATCATCTGATGTTACATCCACAATCATACCAACGGCACGGCCACCCTCTGCAGCGTTGATCTCGGCCACCACCTCTGCTGGGTCAAGAATGTCAGTCACCATGACGTTGGCCCCCTCATTGGCCAATTTTTTCGCATATTCCGCGCCAATGCCGCGCGCAGCACCAGTGATTGCGGCTGTTTTTCCAATTAGTCGGCCCATGTCAGCCTCCTCTATTTCCTAGATTTCAATTTCAAGAATCTTAGCAACTTCTGGCCAGCTTTTGATCCCGTTCTCACGCAGATCATTCGTGAGATCTTCGGGCACCCAGTCGATAAAGCAAGGTTTGAAATTCTCACGCGCTTCGATGGCCTCGAACCAGCGCTCCACATTGGGCAAACGTCCACCTTCCCACATGCCGCGCATCGACATCATTGCAAGACGATTGATGTAGGGTGTCAGCGCGATGTCAGCGATGGAGAATTTATTGCCAACCAGCCAATCATTACCAGTCAGCGCTTTGTCCATCTTGTGCAGATAGCTGTCGTAAAGTTTAACTTTTCCCAACGCTCCAGGTGCCTCAAAGCCTTGGCGCACGATAGCATCTTTGAAACTCTTCCAATCAGATGTGACAGAAAAATCTGGTGTGGAGGCAAGGAATTTATTTGCTCCTTCTTTACCAAGCTTGCGCAAAACTGTGTGGCGGTGCGAACATAAAAACGTCATCGCGCCACAAGCAGGATGCAGATCCTCATCCACCGCTTTGGTCCAATAGCGCGCCTGCGCGCGCTCCCAAGGATCTTTGGGATGAGTAGAATTTTCTGGTGCAATTTGATCGAGGTATTCGATGATCACAGTACTGTCTGGGATAACCAAGTCATCATGCACAAGTGTTGGCACAACCGACTTCGCATTGATCTTTTGATACTCGGGTGTGAATTGCTCACCTGCAAGAATATCGATGTAAACACCTTCCCATTTCATGCCTTTTTCCGCCATCGCAAAGCGAACCTTAGCAGCGCATACTGATGATCCGTGATGATAAAGTGTAAAAGTCATAATTGCACCGTAACCCATTTGAGTTCTGTCATTGCTTCCATGTCTGCGTCCGTGCCTTCGCGACCTACGCCGCTTTCGCCATTTCCGCCAAAGGGCACATGGGCCTCGTCGTGAATGGTTGGACCATTTATGTGGCACATGCCCGCTTTGGAATTACGCACGAAGTGGAAAGCTTTGTCGATGTCTTTGGTGAATATCGCAGATGATAGCCCATATTCAGTGTCGTTCGCTTTTTCCAATCCTTCCTCGTAGTTCTCAATTGGATAGATCGCAGTGACTGGGCCAAATGTTTCCGTTTGGCAAACAGTCATGTCCTCCGATACCTCTGTGAGCAAAGTCGGCTGGCACCGATTACCTTCCCATTCGCCGCCGATCACATTTGCACCTTTGGCGCGCGCGTCGTCGATATGGCTTTTTATTCGTTCTCGTTGTCGTGGCGAAATTATTGGCGCGATAACAGTATTCGGGTCGCGCAGATCGCCCATACCAAGTTTGCGGATGATCATCGAGAAACGCTTTACGAATTCATCGTATAAAGGTCGTTCCACATAGAAACGGCTCGACGCTATGCAGGCTTGTCCTGCGAACATAAAGACAGAGCGCGCGGCAAGCAGCATCACGTTGTCCAAGTCGGCATCTGCGAGGATTATCGTGGGGCTTTTACCGCCCAATTCCAGCGTGTTCGGCGTTTTATTCTTGGCGCAGATCTCGTTGATATGCTGACCCACCAACGTTGAGCCTGTGAACGTCAAAAAATCGATATCTTTGTGGCCGGTCAGATCATCGCCAATCTCTGCGCCCATGCCTGTTACCACATTATACACACCATCGGGGATACCAGCTTCTTCAACGATCTCCGCGAAGATCAAACTCAGATGAGGGGCCATTTCAGAGGGTAGATGGACAACCGTGTTTCCGACCGCCAAGGCATTGGCCACCAAACGTGTAGTCTTTATCAGTGGCACATTAAACGGTGTGATCACTGCGACAACACCAAGCGGTTCACGGATGGACATCGAGAACGTACCGGGGCGATCAGATGGGATCGTCTCGCCACGCACATTGCGACACAAACCGGCGGCGGCACGGATCATCGTCAAGCCTTTAGTGAATTCAAACATTGCCTTTTGCACGGGTGAGCCGATCTCGTCGATCAAGCAATTTACCAGATCTTTCTGACGCGCTTCCATGATTTCTGCGACCCGCAAGAGCCAGCGCTCGCGCTCGGTTGGCGTTGTTTCTTTGTAAGATGTGAAGGCTGCCTTTGCTGCCGCCACTGCATTGAAGATATCTTCGGTCGTTCCTTTCGCAGCAAAAGCATAATGCGAGTCGTCAAGAGGGTTAAACACTTCGAACATTGCACCAGCCGCTGCATCGACCCATTGCCCTGCAATAAAGTGCTTCAAGGATTTACTGTCTGTCCCACCATCCATGAAAAGGCTCCTTTTGCCGCGCGTTACTTGGCATGGGTCTGAACTTTATAACCGGTTTGGGATCCCAAAAAAAGAGCAGGCCACAGCTTCACGCTAGATTCTGTGTATTGAAGCCTATACAATTACCATTATGGATCCCAAATCAAGCACAAAATTTTAAAATCGATAAGTTTTGGTCGCAATGTTGACTTTGGGATCCCAATAGGCTGAATGGGCCTATGGAATCTATTGATACAGAACTTGCAGCGCGAATTCGCAATGACATCGTGCTCGGCAATTATGGTGAAGAAGAACGCATCTCCGAGGCGCGCTTGTGCGATACCCACAAGGTTTCTCGCACGCCGGTGCGCCTTGCTCTTCGTATGTTAGAGCATGAAGGGCTCATTCGACGCAGCGAAGGGCGCGGCTATTTTGTTAACGCACCAAATGTAAATGACGTCTTGCAAGCAGTGCAGGTACGCGGCCACCTCGAAAGCCTCGCCGCGCGGCTCATGGCGCAATCGCCTGATCGACTCAGCACACTTCCTATCTTGGAAGCGGCGATTGAAGAGATCGATAGGCTTATTTTAGTGGGCAAGATGGATCACGCTTCAATTCGCTTAATACAAAAACAGAATGCAGTGTTTCACAAAACGATTTTGGAATGTTGCGGCAATGATTTTATCGGCTTTACGTGTAGTCGTATCAGTCACATGCCGATGCTAGAGGTTGGGGCCATGGTTTTCGATCGGCAAGTTCTGTCCACAAAGGAGGGCAAGGAGAGGAGCAACTTCCGCCTTAAACTTGGAAATTCACAACATAAAGTGATCTTTGAGGCCATTCAAAAGGGCGACGCTGTGCGAGCCGAAGGCGTTATGCGCGAGCATTCGAACACTATGATTGAATACATTCAGGTTTTTGAAAAGCGCACAAAAGAAGAGCTTACAATCAAAGATTTGATCGACTATTCTGGCCTCAGTGTTATGCGCAAAGAGCATGACACGACTGGGAAAGAAAAATCTCTGTAGCTAAGTAAGATATACTTCTTTTTTGCTGCTTGAGTAACCTGTTCACTTCTTCAGAGTAGTAGAGGCAGTCAGCGAATACTCCCTTTAGAGTTGGCTCATTGCTGTGAGTTGGTGATCGAGCAAACTACTTTAACCCTATTGGTCATCATATGTTTTAAGGCATAGGGCATTTCGACTTTGAATGCTCATCGCTCATCTGTGGTTATGTAAGCAGCGGATTTGACGTGCTGCAAGCGCCTTAGCCTCATGGCCAAGAGGTATATCGTCTCGGCACACTATTTTTAAGCCTTTTTAAAACACCACAACAAAAACGTCATCGACGTTGAGGCAATCGTAGAATCTGATCGCAAAGTTGTGCGTGCACCGCAGATGTGAAAGATGAGAATTAGCAAACTTAGGCAATGATATGCTGAGAAAAAGAGATGTTTTGGGCAACTTACTCAGCTAATAAACGTGGTCCTGGCGGAACTCACGGAATATGAGATCATTTTGCCGCTGCACACTGCAATGGCCGCTCGTTTGCAAAACACTGCCAATCAGAATTCGGCAATGCTCCAGAAATCGTCACCGCGATGATTAAGAGCTGCCTGAAGCAGATCGAGCCTGTTGATGATGAAATTGTCGAACTGGATATCAAGATCAAGAAAGGTGTTTTGCAGAACCCTGAGGCTAGCGGATTTTGGGGTATGACAGACAAAGAACAAGATTATGAAACTCAAATCGCCACCCAGCCTGGGGCTAAGATACCAATGGCACTAATAGGAGAAAGTTAAGCAGCCGTAGTCTTGGGCATTTCGTGGCCGGTCTGCACTCATGGGTTACTTCGTCACACGCATCCAAAAGTTACAAGAACCAGGAGGTTTGCACCCATGATCTATTATTAATTTCGCGGATCAACATGTAGCCTGGCTGTACCTTGGGATCTTTGATTGGCAGCTTTAACCCCAGTTAGGTCGTCCAATACAATCGCATGGGATTTGTAACCAACAACTTGTGTATCTGTTCTTGTGTGCGGGCGATGCGTGGAATGTAGTCCACCAGCGCGCCGTCATCTGGCATATGCGATTTCATGTTTGGGTGCGGCCAATCCGTGCCCCAAAGAACGCGGTCTTCAAAGCGATCAACGATGGCTTGGTAATAGGGCACAACTTCGTCATAGGATGCACCTCTCGTCGTCAATCGTTCGGGACAGGTTACTTTGGTCCAAATATTTTCATTTTTGGTCATAAAGTCTATGAACCGCGTAAAATCCGGATGATTGACTCCTTTGGTGACGTCAGGCCGGCCCAGGTGATCGACCACAACGATGCCGGGCAGTTGTTTTAGAAACGGCTCAAGTTCTTCCAGATCGGTGGCCTCGAAGTAGACCACGATCGACCAGCCAAATTCTTGAATTTTCTCGGCGATCGCAATAAAGGCTTCCTTGGGCGTAGCATCTACCAGACGCTTGACGAAATTGAACCGCACTCCACGAACGCCAGCATCATGCATTTCAGCCAACTCTTTATGTGTGATATCTGCACCAACGCTTGCGATACCGCGCGCCAAATCACCGCCCACCCGGCAGGCATCGACCATCGCGCTGTTATCCTTGCCATGGCATGTTGCCTGTACGATGACATTGCGTGAAAATCCAAGGTGGTCGCGCAGGGCAAACAGGTCGTCCTTGCTTGCGTTGCAGGGGGTGTATTTCCGTTCAGGTGCAAAAGGAAATTCTGGTGACGGACCAAATACATGGCAATGGGCATCAACTGCGCCACCGGGCAGAACAAAGTCGGGTATCTTCGGATTCGGATGAAAGACCAGCCAATCGGTATCCATTTTCTGCTTGGTCATACAAATACCTTTCCATCCATCAACTTGCGCATGGTGCGCAGGATTGCGGTCTCGACAACCGCTCCACTCTCATTCAAAGTCGCGACAACAGTCATTTCACCAGTGGGGTGTTCGACCGAAATTTTGCGTTCATGTCCATGCCCTGTTTGCGCCAAATCGTAAGCCGGCGTGCCCTCAATTAGGCACGCAGTAGCAACGCTGACCGCGCCCAGAACACCAATTGTCTTATGGCATCTGTGAGGAATAAATGTACGCGTTGATATGGCACCGCCATGCTGTGCCGCACTAACCATCGTCATCTTTGGTACTGTTTTTTTGGACACGTCGCCGAGGTTCATCAGCGTGCCGCAAGCCAAGCGGACTTTTTCTAGCTTTTTGCGCAATATCGTATCAGATTCCAAGTCTACAGGCGCTTCCTGGCCTGTGATCCCTAAATCAGCGGCACGCATCACGACGCAGGGCATGCCATTGTCGATCATTGTGACCTCGATGCCTTCTATCACATCAACAGCATTGCCTGTGGGCAGCAATGCGCCACAGCTAGATCCAGCCGTGTCCTGAAAGGTGAGTGACACTGGAGCAGCTCTCCCGGGCACCCCGTCGATTTGTGCTTCACCTTCGTAACTGACAACGCCATCAGGCGTCTGCACTTTTGCGATCGCAATCTGACCAGTATTCTCCATATAGATGGACACGTGTGTCTCACCATTATCGGCAGCAACAAGCCTGCGTTCGACTGCAAAAGGTCCAACACCGGCCAGAATGTTTCCGCAGTTCTGCGCATCTGTCACGATGGGTCGATCTACAAATACCTGCAAAAACAGGTAATCTACATGGACACCAGAACGCGTCGATTTACGCACTATCGCCACTTTGGACGTCAGCGGATCTGCCCCGCCCATCCCGTCAATCTGGCGCACATCAGGGGATCCCATCGCCCGCAGCAATGCTGCATCACGTTCCGCCAGGTCGGTGGGTAGATCATCCACTAGAAAGTATCCGCCTTTCGAGGTGCCACCCCGCATCCACATGCATGGTATGCCATCAGACATATTTAAGGCCCTTTTCTGCCAACCTTCCGCGCATGTCATAGATATCCAGGCCCAATTCACCCGCTTCAAATTTGGCGCGCTTCACCGATTCATTAGTTTCTCGCGCTTGTGCTTTCACCAGAACTTCAGCCGCTTCTTCTCGCCGTACAACACAAACTCCGTCATCATCCGCCACGATGATATCACCAGGATTAACCAACGCATCCGCGCAAACGACTGGTACGTTCACAGAACCCAACGTTTCCTTAATTGTGCCTTGGGCATGCACCGATTTGGACCAGACTGGGAAATTCATTTCTGTCAAATCGCGGATATCGCGAACGCCCGCATCGATAATTAATCCTCTACAGCCTCGCGTGATGGCCGAACTGGCCAACAAATCACCAAAGTAGCCCGAATTGGAAGGCGTGATTGTGCCCAAAACTAACACGTCACCCGCCTGCAACTGTTCAATCGCTACGTGAATCATCCAGTTGTCACAAGTCGGCGCAAGGATTGTCACAGCAGAGCCTGCAATACGTGCACCGGCATAGATTGGGCGTATGTAGTCCGCCAGCAAACCTTTGCGCCCTTGCGCCTCGTGTACGGTCGAAACTCCGCAGGCTGCAAGCCCGTCAATCACTGAAATTTCAGCACGATCAATATTCTGGACGACAATGCCGGTGGTACCTGGCTGGTAGCTCATTACAACTCATCCACAGTACTGGGAAACACGGTCTCGAACCCTTCGGCGTATTTGGCGGCGATACCGCCTGCTTGCCCACCTGAGTTGCGGCGGAAGTGGTTGGCGCGGTTTTCAGCCACGTTCTTGTAGAAGCTCCATAGGTGTTCCTGACCCTGCATGCACTGGATCGCAGCCCACTTTTTGTCCCAGACATCCGTGATGTTGAGAAAGGTTGTTGGTTTCCATTCCATCTGCTCTGATTGATGGGGTTCAAACAGATACAACTGTGGTGCGCCTAAAACTTTTTCGCCAGGGTTATGGCCCCAGGCTTGTGCAATCATCCGGCACTGTAATGCAAACTGCGTCGTGTGCATGTGGTCCGTATTGTAAGGGTCCCACTTGGAATGAGACATCATGAATTTGGGCTGTACTTCGCGGATCACATCGACCATGCGGTCTTGCGTGTTGCGTTCCAGATCAAGGGGATAGTCGCCCACATCAAAAAAACGTATGTCGTTAATACCCAACGCAACAGCTGCATTTTCTGCCTCTTTGCGCCGCTCGGTTTTCACCTTCTCCAGTGTCATTCCTTTTTGTTTCCAGAGCTTAGCGCTTTCTCCACGCTCTCCATAAGACAGACAAACAACAGTGACTTCATAACCTTTAGCTTGGTGCAGCGCGATGGCACCACCAGCACGCCAGACGAAATCTGCGGAATGCGCGCTGATGACCAGTGCAGTTTTTTTGTCGGACATGGTGTGAAGCCTCTCTGCTTGTCTTCCAATCGGTCATGCAGACCTTTTGCGATCGTACTTACCTTGGATGTTCTTGAATTGCCTATTTCGAATTCAGTCTTTAAAATAGGAAAAAGCTATAGGGACGATATGCAAAGTAGTTTTCCAAACATTCGGCACATGCGTGTTTTTGTTGAAACGGCTCGGACAGGATCAGTTTCTACGGCTGCAGAGCTGTGTCATTTGTCGCAACCCGCCGCCACTCAGGCCGTTGCCAGTATTGAGGCTAATTTCGGCACGGCGCTGTTGATACGCAACCGTCAGAGATCAACCCTGACATCGTGCGGGATACATGTAGAATACCGAACAAAAGCCGCCCTGAAACATTTACGGGATGGGGCAAGAAATGCTCTGCGTGAAGCGGGTCACAAGGCTGTGCGCCGTCAAACTTTTGAGCTAGCAGTAACCGCTTCTCAATTGCGTAATTTAATCGCGATTGCGAATACTGGAAGCTTTACAATGGCAGCCCGCTCACTGGGGTTATCCCAACCAACCGTTCATCGTACGGCACGCAACTTGGAGGCTGTAGCAGGCTTGCCATTTTTTATCGCTCGCCCCTCTGGTGTCCATTTAACGGCCGCAGCAGATGCTTTCATGCGGGGGGCCAAATTGGCACAAAGTGAGCTGAGGCAAGCCGTGGAGGACATCAGCCGAGAAACTGGCAAGGAACGCGGTACATTTGTTCTGGGTAGCCTACCATTGGCCCGAACGGCCATTGTTCCTAAGGCTCTTCATGCGATGGTTAGCACAGTCGAAGGGTTCCAAGTGCGTGTTGTCGAGGGACGGTATGCAGAGCTCCTGCGGTCTTTGCGTGAAGGCGATATTGATTGCTTGATCGGAGCGCTCAGAGACCCAATCCCTGCAGACGATATTGAACAAGAATTACTGTTTCAAGATGCTTTAGCCATCGTTGCACATCCCCGCCATCCTTTGGTGGACCAGCGCATGGTCACGCTTGGCGACACGGTTAAATTCCCTTGGATAGCTCCTCCCAAAGAAACGCCAGCCGGCCAGTATTTGTTCGATACGCTACAAATTGATAAGCGCGCGCAATCTCCTGTACGTGTGGTTTCTTCGTCTATGGCTGTGTTGCGGGGTGTCCTTGCAGAGGGGCCTTACGTTTCAATAGTTTCGCGGCACCAAATCAACCTGGACGAGGCGTTGGGCACCATCGCGGTTCTGGATGTGCCACTTTCAGGCCATGTCCGTGATATTGGACTGACCTACCGCCGCGGTTGGGAGCCAACCAAAACTCAGTCGCTTTTTATTGCGCATCTGCGAAATTTCAGTACATTGGTACACCAAATTTGAGCCAGGATTTGAGTGCAATATAGCTTTTTCCAATATTGGTTCGATCAAATGAATTGGCCACAAAGCGTGACGCACTGCTATGCTTAATGGTGAAGCAGATGCTGAAAAGACCTATGAACTCTGAGACATCAAAACCGCCGCAATCGGAAGAGTAAGAACCGCATAGGATTTTACAACAGGGCTCAAAAAGAAGACGTCCCGCAATACAAAGGAACAGTACATGGGTTTGAATAAGGACTACGAAGACATCCCCGGCACCTTTGTTTTTGATGCCGACAGAGGGCGCGAGGGATATCACCTCAATCAATTCTGCATCTCGCTGCGTAAGGCTCCCAACCGTGAAGCCTTTGGTGCGGATGAGGGTGCATATCTGGATAAATACAAGATGACTGCTGAACAACGCCAAGCGGTAATTGATCGTGACTGGAATCAGCTGCTCGAACTAGGTGGAAATATTTACTACACAAGTAAGCTTGCGGCAAATGACGGAATAAATTTTCAAGAGTTAGCTGGCCTGATGACGGGCATGGGCATCGAGGCATATCGTGCGATGATGCTCGCCGGTGGGCGCTCGCCCGAAGGCAACCGTTATCAGCACGAATGGGACGAAAAAGGAGAAAAGTAATGGCACGAATTACCGCAGGCGTTGGGTGTTCCCACGTGCCCGCAATTGGCGTGGCGATGGATAGCGGTATCACCGAACAGCCTTATTGGGAGCCAGTGTTTGAAGGTTTCGAGAAATCTCGTGAATGGATGAAAGCACAAAAAGCTGACGTGGTATTCCTGGTCTACAACGACCATTGTACTGTCTTTGATGCGACCTGCATCCCTACCTTTGCACTTGGATGCGCACCCGAATTTGCACCTGCGGATGAAGGGTGGGGGCCCCGCCCCGTACCTGTTGTCAAGAACCACCAAAAGCTCGCAAGCCACATTGCGCACTCGTTGATTTTGGATGAATTTGATATCACCATCATGAATGAGATGGAGGTCGACCATGGTTTGACCGTTCCGATGTCTGTGATGTTTGGGGACAAGGGTATCGACGATGAATGGCCTTGTTTGGTTATCCCCTTGTGCGTCAACGTTGTGCAATACCCCGCACCCACAGGGAATCGGTGTTACAATCTGGGCAAAGCGGTCCGCCGCGCAGTCGACAGTTTCGACGAAGACCTTAATGTGGTGGTCTTTGGTACTGGTGGAATGAGCCATCAGCTTCAGTATAAACGTGCAGGATTGATCAACAAAGAATGGGACACTCAATTTTTAAACCGCCTGACGTCAGACCCCGTCTCACTATCTCAGACGCCGCACATCGATTATTTGCGTGAGGCAGGATCGGAAGGCGTGGAAATGGTGATGTGGCACGTCATGCGCGGCGCGCTCGACGATGACGTCGAGGAAATACACCGCCACTATCATGTACCCGCATCAAATACGGCGGTCGGGCACATCATTCTAGAGAACAAAAAAGATCAGAAGGCAAAAATATGAGAATTTGTGTAGCGGGGGCTTATGGTGCCTTTGGAACAAAACACTTGGACGCGCTGAGTGCTATTGAAGGGGTCACTGTCTCGGCCGTGATGGGGCCAACGCAATCCAAGATTTATGCACTCGCAGCCGAGCGTGGGATCGGTTTTGCATCTACTTCACTTGAAGCCTGTATCGCGCGTGAAGATGTGGATGCTGTAGTTTTGGCCACCCCCACACAGATGCACGCAGACCAATCTATAGCTTGCATGAAGGCGGGAAAACCCGTTTTGATCGAAATCCCGATGGCCGATTCTTTGCAAGACAGTCAGCGGATTTGTGATGTCCAGAAGGAAACAGGGACGTTGGCGATGGCAGGTCAAGTACGCCGTTTCAATCCGTCACACCAGTGGATCCGCAACAAGATTGACGCGGGCGAATTGAAGATCCAACAGATGGATGTGCAGACATTTTTTTTTCGCCGATCGAATATGAATGCCAAAGGTGAGCCGCGCAGCTGGACGGACCACTTGCTGTGGCACCACGCCTGTCACACGGTTGATTTGTTTCAATACCAAACAGGCGAAGTCGCGTCAGAATGTTATGGCCTGCAAGGGCCGAAACATCCCGTTTTGGGCATTTCAATGGACATGTCTATCGGGATGAAAACGCCTTCTGGTGCAATTTGCACCCTGTCTTTGTCGTTCAATAACGACGGACCTTTGGGAACATTCTTCCGCTATATTTGCGACAACGGGACCTACATCGCGCGATATGACGATTTGTTTGACGGACGTGAAAACCAAATCGACCTCAGCAATGTGGCAGTATCAGACAATGGTATCGAGTTGATCGACCGCGAGTTCCTAGCAGCTATCCAAGAGGGCCGTGAACCAAACGGGTCAGTGCACGATACGCTAAATGCGATGCGCACGTTGGATCGCATTGAAAAGTCTTTCGATTTTTAGGGATATTACCAGACAGGGAATTTTACATGTCTGAGAGGTACTTTCAGATTAAA
>CALFSV010000359.1 GCA_937916485.1 uncultured Paracoccaceae bacterium
CATCATCTGAAGCGAGGAACACGGCCATCCCGGTCAGGTCATCTGGTGTCGCGAAACGGCCAAAAGGCACGCTTGCTGCGACCTCAGCTTTCTTCTGTCCAGGCTTCTTATTCTCCAACTTGGCGAACATCGCATCAACATGGGTCCAATGTTCACCGTCAACGACGCCGGGGGCAATTGCGTTCACATTGATACCATGCCCGATGAGGTTCAGACCTGCGGATTGGGTCAGTGAAATCACGGCAGCTTTGGTCGAGCAGTAAACCGCCACAAGTGACTCGCCGCGCCGACCGGCCTGTGAAGCCATATTGATAATTTTCCCACCTTTACCCCGCGCCATCATGTGGCGGGCGACCGCCTGCATCGTGAACATCGTACCCGCAACATTCACGGCGTAGAGCCGATCAAAACTGACGCGTGTGATGTCAGCGATTGGGGCCGCATCGAAAAGCGCTGCATTGTTGATGAGAATGTCGACACCGCCAAAGGCGTCCACTGCACCGGCTACGCAAGCGTCGATGCTATTCTGATCGGTCACATCAATGTGCAGCGCGATTGCCGCGTCTCCGATTTCAGACGCTGTTTTCTGTGCGGCATCAAGATCAATATCGGTTATGGCGACCCGGGCGCCTTCCCGAACAAAGCGCTCAGCGAAGCCACGGCCAATGCCGCGCGCCGAGCCGGTAATGAGTGCGGTCTTTCCCGCAAGTCGTTGTGTGTTGGTCATTGGTATTCAAATTCGTCCATTGGGGGTGTTATCGCGTGGTGTATCCGCCGTCGATCACCAGAATGTCACCAGTTACGTAGCTTGAGGCGGGCGAGGCAAGGAAAAGCGCAGCCATCGCCACCTCTTCTGGTTGGCCAACACGCTGCATTGGCGTCATGTCTCTCCAGATCGGGAACATCTCGGGATCGTCGATGCCGCCCTGGGACATGTCAGTTTGAATGTATCCGGGCGCGAGCGCATTGACGCGGATATTATCCAGAGCAAGTTCGCTGGCGAGACTCTTGGTCATCATGTGAACCGCCGCCTTCGAGCTGTTGTAGGCGACCTGGTTTTGCGGGATGTTCGAGGCAATGCCGGAGATGGACCCGACGTTGACAATCGTTCCGCCTCCCTGCGCCCGCATAGCTGGAATAGCTGCGCGACAGCAACGAAAGACCGCATCAACATTCAGCGACATCACACGCTGCCAATCCTCGTCAGCGAATTCTGCTGAATCACCGTGGATAGCGACACCGGCATTATTGATGAGAACGTCTAGCCGTCCCGACTGTTCAAGGACATCAGCAATGATTGCAGCCGGCGCATGAGGGTCGGTTAGGTCAGCGGCAATAAATGTGGCGTCATATCCCAACGCGCCAAGCGTTTTTTCTACCTCTTCGCTATCGTTGCGCGAGCTGATAAAAAGCCGTGCCCCGGCGTCTCCGAGTGCTCTGGCAGTGGCCATGCCGATACCGCGGGTACCACCCGTGATAAGAGCAACTTTGCCATCAAGCTTGAAGCGGTTCAGTAAATTCTCGTTTTTCGGCATTTATAATTCCAACTCTGTCCTAAAGTGTTCTTTGGCGTAGAACGGTTTCTGGTGGTTCAGATGTCGCATCCATGCGGCAAGATCGTCAGGTCGCGCACCACAACCCCTGGCGGGCGGGTAACCATAAACATCACTGCATCGGCGACCTCTTTGGCCCCCATCAGCGCCTTTGCGGCCAGCGCTTCGTCCATTTTCGCTTTCGGCCAGTCATCAAGCAGCGGCGATATCACCGGGCCGGGCAAGACCGCCCCCATGCGAATATTGTGTTTGATCAACTGGCGTCTGGTCGCGTGCAAGAACGCTTGCACTGCATATTTCGAGGCAGTGTAGATTGGCTCCCACACAACTGGTGTCACGGCTGCAACTGAGCTTGTGAATATGATATCGCCGCGTTTCTGGGCAATCATATGAGGCAAAACCGCGTGAACAGATCGGAACACCGCATTGGTGTTTAGATTAAGCACCCTGTCCCAGTCGTCGGGATCTCCGTCCGCAACGGCACCCCCGATGTACGCACCTGCATTGGCATGAAAAATGTCCACCCCTCCGACAAGGTCAAGAATTTTGGGCAGCATTGCCGTGACCAAGGGGCCGTCAAGAAGATCGACAACCAGAGGATGCGCTTTGTCGCCTAGGTCTGCACAGACACGTGCCAACCCTTCCTCTGATCGGTCGATCAGCACCACGTCAGCACCTGCCGCGATCATTGTGCGTGCGCACTCCAATCCGATCCCAGAGGCGGCACCTGTAATCGCGGCAGTTTTTCCAGAAAGCTGTTGGGTCATGGTGCTCATCCTTTGGTATTACGCGCGGCCATGGCTGGCACGTGAGCGTCGGGCGATTGAGTCCACGATGACCGCAAAGGCAAGAACACCGCCGGTAATCATGAAGCGAAGTGAGGAACTGAGGTTGAGAAGCGTCAAGCCGTTCGATATGGCCATGATGACCAAAACACCGAGAAGCGCTGACCATGCTGAACCACGACCTCCAAAGAGAGAGGTGCCGCCAATGACCGCTGCTGCTATTGCATTAAGATTGACGTCGCCAGTCCCTGCCTGAATGCTTGCTGAGGCCAGTCTCGCCGACGAGAAAACACCACCAAGCGCTGCAAAGGTTGAACACAGCACAAAGGCCGACATTCGGATCGAATCCACATTAATCCCGGATCGTCTGGCCGCTTCAGCGTTACCACCGATAGCGAACATTGAGCGACCCCACTTTGTACGTGTCAGCGCGTACTCAGCACACACAACAACAAGCGTGAATATGGCAAACATCCACGGCACGCCTCGGCCCTTTTCGAGGTAGTAAACGGCAAAGACCAAAACGGCAGTGATGATCACAGCCTTAAAAACAGTGACGCTTAGATTAGTGGAGGAAAGGTTCGCTTCATTGCGACGTTTCGCAGCAACAATTCCGCCATAGATGAGCAGGAGTCCCGGCAGAATTGCCAGCGTATAAGACAGCCACGCTGGCATGATCAAAAGTTGACCAAACCGCACGAGCGGAGATGTGAACGGCAGGTTAATTGAACCCGTTGGTCCTAGGATGTAGAGTTGAAAGCCCAATAGAGTGAGGAGCCCGGCTAGGGTTGCCACGAAGCTTGGCATATCAAAGCGATTTCGCAGAAGGCCGAAAAATAGGCCAACGAACGCCCCAGCAGCTAATGCCCCCAGTATCGCCAGGGGAAGCGGTAAACCTGTTTTGACCCAAAGGACGCCGATCATCGCGGAAGCGAGTCCACTCATTGATCCAACTGAGAGATCGATTTCCCCGAGCAGCAACACAAATATGATGCCAAGCGCGATGAACCCGACGGCGGACGCATCGAAAAGAAGATTGGCGAGGTTTATCGGTGCGAGAAAGACCGGGTTAAGCGAAGTAAAAACGACCGAGATAAGAACGAGGCCAGCAAGAACTGGAAGCATGCCTAAATCCCCAGACCTTGTCCGGTCTATGAACTCTCGGATTGCGCCGGAAATTCCCTCGTCGTGACGTACACGCGTATCTGCGCGATCAAGTTGTTGGCTATTGTTGTCGTCGGTCATTTTCGGTCCTTCGCTCGATCTGTCGTCGCTTCGAGTTTGCGTGCCTCGCGCCGGGAAACAGAGTTGTCAGAGGCGCCGGTGATCGCAGAGACAAGTTCCTCATGCGAATTCTCGGTCGTAAACACGCCATTGTTTCGGCCAAGACGCAGCACAACAATTCGGTCAGCGACTGCGCGTACGTCTTCCATGTTATGAGAAATCAGGATCACCCCGTGTCCTCGGCCACTTACCCGCTCAATGAGGTTCAGAACCTCCGCGGTTTGGGCGACACCAAGAGCTGCCGTCGGCTCGTCAAGCATGATTATTTCAGGTTCCATGACAAGCGAACGCGCAATCGCAACTGTTTGTCGCTGCCCGCCGGAAAGTGATGCGATGGGCTCGCGGACCGACGGGATGCGGGCCGCCAGTTCTTGGAGCAACTTCCACGCGCGGACTTCCATTTCCACTTCGTTCAGCCGCCAAGGTGAAATCTCTTGACCAAGGAACAGATTTGCAACGACATCCAAATTCTCACAAAGTGCAAGATCTTGAAAAACCGTCGCAATTCCCATTTCAAGCGCCTTGCGCGGGTTGTCGATCGTAACCTCATCACCGAGATATTCGATCATGCCGGACGTCGGTTGATGTACCCCGGCAAGCACTTTAACCAGTGTCGTCTTGCCCGCGCCATTGTCTCCGACCAGCGCGACGACTTCGCCAGCGTGGACTTCCAACTCAATGTCGCCCAAGGCTGTGACAGCGCCGAACTGTTTGGAAACTCCACTCATTTTCAAGAGTAAGTCCCCGTGTTTTCGCGTTGTTTGTGTCTGTGTCATACGGTGGTCCCCTCTAGTTCGGTTTGGTGCTGGCGGCACACTCGCCCGCCAGCACCCTTATATTGCGGCTTCGGAGGGAGGCCCGACGCCGCGTTCTCGATCACTCGATTCCGAGTTCAGCACAATATGCTGCAAAATCATCGGTACAAAGTTGCTCGGCAGACACGATACCTGTGTCGATCACGATTTCCTTGAGGTTGCCACGTGTCACGACGGCCGGCACGAAGAGCTGCGACGGGGCATCGTAAAGCGTTGTTGTGGCTTCAGGAGTGCCACCGCTCAAAAATGTGAATGCGATATTGGCCGCAGCCGCGCCCACAATTTCGCTAGGTTTGGAGATCGTATTGAATTGATCGCCTGCGATAATAAGCTGAAGTGCAGCTATCTCGGCGTCGTTGCCAGTGACTGGTGGGATTGGATCAACGCCAGCCGCTTTCAAAGCCGCAACTGAACCGCCACCGGTGCCATCGTTTGCCGCAACCACACCAACGATTTGGTTTCCAAATCGCGTAATCTGGCCCGCAACCCATTCTTGTGCTTTTGGCGGCGCCCAGCCCGGCGTGTCAAACTCAGCAAGATGCTCATATTCAGACTCTTCAACCGCTCTGCGCGAGCCATCAGCGATCAAGCCAGCGGCTGCATCGGTTGGAGATCCATTAACTTGAAGAATGCCGACACCTTCGGGTGAAACACCCGTAATACGCAGATGCTCAATGAGGCTTTGCGCGATGGCATAACCAATCCCTTCATTGTCAAAAGAGACATAGAAGTCTGGAGCGCGATCGGGGATTGGCCGGTCATAGGCCACAATTTTGATACCTTGTGCTTGTCCCAACTCGACCATGGCAGCTGCTGCGCCCGAATCCACAGGATCAAGCACGACAACGGCTGCACCTTGCGCAATCACCGAGTTGAACTGCTGCTGCTGTAGCGCGACGTCGTTATTGCCATTTTGATAAATGGCTTTGCAATCCGGACAGATCCTTTTCAATTCCGCCTGGAAGCCAGGCCAATCATGCTCGTCGTAGCGGGTTGAGCCTTGATCAGGCATCAAGAACGCGACGGTTCCTGTTGTTTGAGCATAGCTTGCGGTGCCGCTTAGAAAGAGCGCCGTAAGCGTCGCTGCAACTGTTGTTAACTTAAGTTTCATTGGAGTCTCCTCTGTTGGTTTCTCTCTTGGTTGACCGGCTTTGTTCTGTAAGCCGGCGGTAGGGTACCGCCCCGCTGGAAGAGCCCAGCAGGTTGCAGATACATTCTTTGTCAGTAGTAGCGGACGTTCCTGTCGGGACTGTCCTAATCTCACGCGGCGCCTTACGCCGCTTGGATACTTCGATCTGGGTCGAAGTTCGTGGTCGCATGGTTAAGCATTCGCGATCGGAACCGCGAAGGTGACATCCCTTTCTGCGCTGCAAATTGACGATTGAAGTTCGACAGGTTGTTAAACCCACATCCAAAGCAGATGTCGGTGATCTTCTCGCCATGATCAGAGACGAGCATTTGACAGGCCAGACCGATGCGCAGTCGATTTACATAGCGCATAAGGGACATGCCTGTGTGCTTCCGGAAGCTGCGTGAAAAGGTTGATCGACTTATGCCAGCGATCTCGGCCAAGTCACCTTCGTTAAATGGTTCAGTCAGGTTAGCGTCAATGAAAGCTAGGGCCCTGTTCAGCCCAGTGGACATGTAGCCCGAAGGGTCAGGCAGGTACTCGGCACCGGTCAGTTGATGCGTTTGGCTGTCCTGACTAAGGGCACCAACTATCCCAATGAAAAGTTCGATCCGGCGGATACCACGCGCATTCATCAGTTCGGCCAAATTGGGCGCTACGACTTCAGATGTGGCATTCGAAAACAACAGGCCACTGCGGCTTTTGTCCAGCATTTCTGAAAGGCATTGAAGCTCGGGAAGGATGCCCATCGCGCCACGGATGGCCTCATCCGTGAATTGTATTCCCCGATTGCGCAACGGAACTATTTCGTCGGCCTCAACATCACTTACCCAATTGTGCGGCAAATTCGGGCCGGTCAGCACAAGATTTCCAGGTTCAAACGTGCCGATAAAGTCGCCAACGAAGTAACGCCCCGTCGTCGCAACGACGTGATGCAACTCATACTCAGGGTGAAAATGCCAGCGCACCGTTGAAAACGGATAGCCGTGTTCATAGGCTCTAAATGTCTCACCGCGCCCTATTTGGACAACTTCTAGATCCGGTTGCATCATTCTCTCCCCCTTTCTATCAAACCGCTCCCCGCAGCTCGATTGAGTAGCACATCGGCTGATTCTCCAGTTTGACGTTAGCGACCTGTATTTTGGCAAACTACAGCAGAACAGGCGTAAAACTGGTACTTTTTTGTCGCTATGGCCATTTTTTTGTTTGTTTTATACTATCTAGCTGTATCGGAAATCTTTTCACCGGGCACGAAAATGACCTGAACGCGCGACTTTAGCCTACATTTCGAATCGATCCGAAGGTGCCATACAATCCAAACGAAAGACTCGAACCGGAAACGTGTCATGAATTCAGCTGTCAGCATTTCGTTCTCCAGATTAGGTTCAAGGACTTGTCAAAGCGGAGAGATTGCTACCTGAGTAACGTTGCGTGCAGCAATTCGCTGAGCGACGTTTTTCAGGCCACTCGCTTCTGGAATGTTGAAGTTCGGGATCTCCAACTTATGAAGAGACAACACGATGTCCCGTGAACCGCTACAGGGATGCCACTGCGCAGTATTCGATAAACTATTGTAAGGCAGGTTAGGGCAGTCCGCGTGACTTCACAAAGATCACTAACTGCGCAATGCCGCCATCGGTTCATTACGCAGCATCGGTCAGATTGGGCTCTTTCGGGACCTTCGCCGCGCAGTGCACCGATGACCGGTTCGGGAACGC